>NZ_JBSGZO010000061.1:0-28313 GCF_053611045.1 Streptomyces sp. NPDC054841
GCGACACGCCGCCCCCGGCCTCGATCAGGTGATCAGTCGTCGTATTCATCAGGTGACTCCTTCGGGGAGGAACACACCTGATTCATGACACTCCCCCGCGACCGCCTTCCCGGCGTCAGGGACCGGCCATGGTCGCGTGAACGCCGTTGTTGGGATCCCTGAACGAGTAGCGGCTCCAGCGATGGCGACCCTCCGACGTGCCGGACACGACACCACTTCGACGACAGGAGCCGCCATGGGGTCCGTTGGGGAGAGACTGAGCAGCGCGCGAGTGCGGGCTTTCATCGGCCGGGAAGAGGAACTCGGCCTCTTCGCTGAGGCGTTGAGCGGCGATCCACAGGCGCCCCTCGTGTTCTACGCCTTCGGGCCGGGTGGCATCGGCAAGTCGACTCTGGTGCGTCGTCTGGCGGACCAGGCCCGTTCGGCAGGCCGGTCGGCTGTCGAACTCGACGGCCGTTTCGTCAGCCGCGACCCCGCCGACTTCGAGCGCGCGGCCGCCCCGTTTCTGGACGTTCCCGGCACGGTCCTGTTCGTCGACTCCTTCGAGCACTGCCAGTGGCTGGAGAGCTGGCTGTGGCAGCACTTCCTCCCTCTCGCCGCGGACGGCGCCCTGGCTGTTCTGGCCGGCCGTATCGCCCCGCAGGCGCAGTGGAGCGCCGACCCCGCGTGGGCCGGGGTCCTGCACGTCACCGAACTGAAGCCGTTCGCCGATGAACAAGCCCGCAGTCTGCTGGCCGCGGCGCGGCTCCGGCCCGAGTTGCGTGACCGGGTGCTCCGCTTCGCCGGAGGCAACCCGCTGGCCCTGTCCCTTGCGGCCGCCGCAGGAGCAGGACCGGCAGGCTGGAGCAAGGAGGAAATCTGGGCTCCCTCGGCCGACGTCCTGCGAACCCTGTTGGCAGGGCTGATCGGCGAGGTGCCCACGGCGGCCCATCGCCGAGCCCTGGAGGTGGCGGCACAGGCACATTCCACGTCCGAGGAACTGCTGTCCTCGGTACTGCCCGAGGAAGACGCCCACCTGCTCTTCTCGTGGCTGAGGGACCTGCCTTTCATGGAGTCCACGCACCGAGGGCTCCACCCGCACGACGCCGCACGCGAGACGCTGGCCGCCGATCTGCGCTGGCGAGCACCCCATGCCTTCGTGACGATGCGCCGGCGATTGGCGGAGGAGTACCTGCGCATCCTGCGCGAGGCACCCGAGGAGCGTGTGTGGACGGTCACCGACGAACTCTTCTACCTCTTCAAGGAGGTGGAAACCCTGGCGCGCCTGCGCACTTGGTCCCGTGAGGACGAGGTGCACGACCGCCCCCTGCAGCCAGGTGACCTCGATGTCGTGCTCCCCATGGCCGAGCAGACCGAAGGGCCCGCCTCCGCGGAACTCGTCCGCTACTGGGCGCAGCGTCAACCGCAGGCATTCAGCGTCTACCGTCTCGTGAGCACCGGCCGGATCGTGGCGTTCACGGCTCGACTCGCCCTGCCGGCCCCACCCGACCCCCAGGACCTGGCCACCGATCCCGTCGTCGCGGCAGCCTGGGAGCACACCGAGGCCACCGCGCCCGTCAGCCCCGGTGAGCACATCGGCATAAGCCGCTTCTCGATCTACCCCGAGCGGTACCAGGTCCCCTCGCGCGTCATCGACCTGAGCAGTTCCCGGGCCCAGGCGGAAGCCGCCCGTGCCCGCGGCCGCGCATACGGCTTCGCCGTCTACCAGGACGCCGATGCCTGGGCCGTGCGCGTCAAGGGCACCCTCGCGGACACCGGTGCGCGACCGCGAGTCGGCGAGCACACCTACGGACTGTTCAGCGTCGACTGGCGCCAGGTGCCCGTCGAAACCTGGCTCCGCCGCTTCATATCAACCACCGATGTGCCCGCCCAGCCCGGACCCCCGGGCATCTCACGCACCACGTTCGACCAGGCCGTACGCGAAGCCCTGGTGCACTGGCGCGATGCGGGCGCCTTCCCCGCCTGTGCCCTGATGCGCGCCCGCCTCGCGGCCGACTTCGCCGACCCCGTGAAAGAGTTGCGCGCCCTGCTGCGCCAAGCCGTCGACGAGCTCGCCCGCGAACCGCGTGGAGTGCGAGCCCGTGAAGCCCTGACCGCGGGGTACTTCTCCGGTGCACCCACCCAGGAAGCCGCCGCGCGCCGCCTCGGCCTGCCCTACGGCACCTACCGTCGCCACCTCCGGCAGGGCCTGGACCTGCTCTGCGAGGCCCTGTGGCAGCGGGAACGGCACGGCCCCGACGGGAACGACGGGCACACGACGTCGACGTACACGTGAGGGCCGGGGCCGGCTCCGTTTTTTTCGTACCCGCGGTCGCGAGTCGGCATTCTCATGGCGGGGACCGTCCGGTGCGTCGGTCGCCCCGTCCGCGTACCGGTGATGTCGGTGGCGACCGGGCGACGCGGCGGCGGAGAAGGAGGAGACCGGGCCGTCCTGTCGTGCGAGCTCGTATGTGATGCCGCGCGTGGATCCGGAGCCGTAGAGGGCTGAGTACCCGGAGTGCGCCGGCGTACATCCGCGGCAGGGCTCCTCGTGGACAGGTGCGGACAGGACTGGACAGTCAACGCTTCTGCTGGGCATGGAAAGTGGACACCGCCCGACACGAGGCTGTGCGCCATGAACCTTGGACGCACGAAGGACCAGGCATCCCCCGCTCGCCGGCCGGGAGCCGTGCTCGCGGCGCTCGCCGCTGCGCAGTTCACCGTCATGCTCGCCACCTCGATCGTGAACGTGGCGCTGCCGCAGATCCGTGCCGGGGTGAACCTGTCGGCCGACGGCACCACCTGGGTGATCAACGCCTACGGCCTGGCGTTCGGGGCGCTGCTCCTGGCCGGGGGGCGGGCGGCCGACCTCCTCGGCCGCCGCCGGGTGCTGATCGCCGGCCTCGCGCTGTTCGCGGGGGCTTCGCTGGCAGCAGGACTGGCCACCTCCACGGGCGTCCTGATCGCCGCCCGCGCCGTTCAGGGACTTGGCGCCGCCGCCATCGCCCCGGCCGCACTCGCCCTGGCAATGGGCCTGTTCCCGTCCGGCTCCGGACGCGGCAGAGCACTGGGCGTGTGGGGCGCGGTCTCCGGCGCGGGAGGAGCGGGAGGCGTCCTTCTGGGCGGCGTGCTCACCCAGGCATGGGGCTGGCCCTGGATCTTCCACTCCGTCGCGCTCGGGGCGGTGCTGGTCCTCATCGCCGTGGCGGCCCTCGTACCACAGGCTGGTGTTCGGGAATCCGCGCGATTCGACCTCCTGGGCACCGCCACTGTCACAGTCGCCCTGACCTGCCTGGTCTGGGGCCTGACCACCGCACGCGGCACCGGCTGGACGGACGCCCGAGTGCTCGGCGCCCTCGCCGGTGCCGGCACGCTGCTCGCGGCCTTCGCCGTGATCGAGATCCGCCGGCCGAACGCGCTGATACCCCCGCGGCTGATCACCACCGGCCGCGTCGCCGCGGGAAACCTGTTGATGGCCCTTCTGGGGTCCGTGTGGATCGCCCTGTTCTTCTTCCTGCCGCTCTACCAGCAGCAGGTCCTCGGAATGGACCCCTTGGCCACCGGAGCGGGCCAACTCCCGCTCGCCGTGGCCAATATGCTCGGCGCCGCCCTCGCACCTCGTATCTTCCGGCGCATCGGCGGCACCGCAACGGTCACCGCGGCCTTGCTGACCGAGGCCGCCGGACTGCTGTGGCTGTCACGGCTCAGTGCCGACGGAAGCTACCTCGCCGACGTCCTCGGTCCGAGCATCCTTGTCGGCCTCGGCCTGAGCGTCGCCTTCGTCCAGCTCACCGCACTCGCCGTGGACGGTGTCCCGCCACAGGACGCGGGTCTGGCCGGCGGGCTGGTGAACACCACCCGCCAGGTCGGCGGCGCGATCGGTCTCGCCGCCCTGGCCACCCTGGCCGGCTCCGTCACCGCCCACGCATCCACTCACCAGCCCCACGTGGAGGCGCTCAGCGCCGGATTCCGAGCCGCCTTCACGGTCTCGTCCGCGGTAATGGCCGCCGCCGCACTCCTCGCCCTGCCGCTCACCCGCCGCGGCCGCACTACCCGCGGCGTCCTCCCGCCCGCCCCGGCCGCCTCCAAGGCGCCGCGCCAACAGGACCGGGCGGCCCACTGCGCACCCACCGTCTGATCCACCACTCGGGCAGCCAACCCAACGCAACCCAACCCACCACCACCGATGAGGGAATCGCATGCACACCATCGACTCCACCGCCCCCGTCGTCGTCAGCCTGACGACGGCCATCGACGCCCCGCTCGCCACCGTCTGGGCGCTGCACACCGACATCGACAACTGGCCGGTGTGGAACGTCGGCATCGACCAGGCCAGGCTCAGCGGGCCGGTGGCGGTCGGCACCGACTTCACCTGGCGCACCCACGGGCTGAACATCACCTCCACCATCCACGAACTCCTCCCCGGACAGCGGATCGTCTGGGGCGGGACCGTCGAGGGCATCGTCGGCATCCACGCATGGACCTTTGAGCAGACCGGCGACCGCGTCGTCGTCCACACCGAAGAGTCCTGGAGCGGAGATCCCGTCGACGCCGCGGCCGACGAACTCGCCACGGCCCTGAAGACCTCCCTGGAGAGCTGGCTCGACTGCCTCAAGGCCCGGGCCGAGCAGACGGCCTGAGGCCCCACACCCCACACCACGCACGACACACCCCACACCACGCACCACGCACCACGCACGACACACCACGCACGACAACGACGACGAAATCCGAGGACCCGAGCATGAGCAGCAAGCCTTATCTGACCGGCCACTACACCCCCGTCGCCGACGAGATCACCGCCACAGGCCTCACCGTCGAGGGCGCCCTGCCCCCCGAACTGACCGGCCGCCTGATCCGCAACGGCCACAACCCCAAGCCCGGCGTCACCCCCACCCACTGGTTCAAGGGCAGTGGCATGGTCCACGGGATCCGGCTCCGCGAGGGCCGCGCCGAGTGGTACCGCAACCGCTGGGTGCACACCCCCGCCCTGGACGGCGCCCCCTACATGACCGAGCGTGGCCCGGACCTGACCGTGAGCACCGCCGGGACCCACGTCATCGAGCACGCCGGACGACTGCTCGCACTGTGCGAGGCGAACTTCCCCTTCGAGCTCACCCCGGACCTGGAGACGGTCGGCGCCCATGACTTCAACGGCCGGCTGCGCACAGCCATGACCGCACATCCCAAGGAGGACCCGGTGACGGGGGAGCTCCACTTCTTCGGCTCCTCGCCGTTCCCGCCCTATCTCGTGTACTACGTCTCCGACGCCAAGGGGGAGATCGTCCACAGCGCCGAGATCCCGGGCGCGAGCGCCTCACTCAAGCACGACTTCGCCATCACCCGCCGCTACGTCGTCTTCATCGAAGGCAACGTCACCTTCGACCCCGCCGAGCACTCCGGCATCCCCTACGGCTGGAGCGACCAGCAGCCCTCGCGCATCGGCGTCATGCCCCGCACGGGCGATGGTGCCCGGCACATCCGCTGGTTCTCCATAGAACCCGGCAACATGCTGCACGTCGCCAATGCCTACGAGGACGGCCAGGGCCGCATCGTCCTGGAAGGCCCGACCGTGGACCGCGAAGGGTTCCAGCTCTCCTGGAACTGGTGGGTCGGCGCACCCGAGCGGGGAACCGAGCCCAACGCCCGTGCCTACACCCGCCGCTGGGTGATCGACACGACGGCCGACACCGTCGACGAGCAGATCATCGACGACCTCGCCGTGGAGTTTCCGACTCTCAACGAGGACTACGTGGGCGCCGAGCACCGCTACCAGTACGCGGTCTCCTTCCCCGACCAGGAGGGTTTCGGCGGATACGGCGTCGTCAAGTACGACCGCACCACCGGCGCCCGCCGCATCCACCAGGTAGGCGACGCCCGACTGCCCAGCGAAGCGGTGTTCGTCCCCGCGGCCGGCGCCACCAACGAGGACGACGGCTACCTGCTCACCGTCATCTCCGACCTCAAGCAGGATGCCTCGCAACTGCTGGTCCTGGACGCCGCCGGCCTCAACCGGATCGCCACCGTCCACCTTCCCCGCCGCGTGACCGCGGGAATCCACGGCTCCTGGATCCCCGACAGCGCCCTGGACAACAGCGAGGACTGACCCGGACCGTCCCCGGAGCGCGGCACAGCCGGGGCCGACCGCCGGTGGGCGGCTCCGGGGCCGACCTCCTGGAGCCGCCCACCACCCCCTCCGGGGCGGTGACTGTCGGTCAGGTCACCGCCCCCGCGCGGCCCGGCTGTTGCACACCGGCGGGCCTGGCACGCCCGAGCCGCCCGTGCTGTTCCCGACCCCTCACTCACATCCGTAAGCCACCCTGGAGGATTCCCCCTCATGTCCATCGCAGCCCCCGACTCTCCGGTCGCTGCCGGCGCCGGTGCCACCCCGAGTCGTCCCGTGAACGAGGTCGACAACCGCGCGGCCTACGTCAGCTTCGGACTCGCCTACCTGCTCGGACACGGCGCCGCCGCAGTCTCCCAGGGCGACAGCCCCTTGCTCGGCCTGCCCGGCTGGCTGCCCACCACGCTCCTCGGAATGGGGCTGGCAACCGGCATCACCCAGGCCACCGTCGCCGCCCTGCGAGCCCAGCGCGGGGCCACCGGGCCGGACGTCCTTTCCGGCAAACTGCTCGGCGCCTCCTGGATCGCCGCCTTCACCGCCCTGTTCCTCGCCATAACCGGCCTGACGTCCGCCCTCGACATGCCAGAACTGCAGCCCATCCTCTGGCCCGCCGGCTCCGGCCTCATCGTCGGCCTGCTCTACCTCGCCGAAGGCGCCGCACGCCGCAACCTGCTGCACTACAGCCTCGGCGTCTGGCTGGCCCTGACCTCCACCGCGGCGCTCTTCCTCGGCACTCCCGGCCTCTACTGGGTCCTCGCCATCGCAGTCGGCGGCGCCTACGCCCTCGCCGCGGCCCTCGAACGCCGCCGCCTGGTACATCGCTCGGCACCCGCTCCGGCCGGTGGGCCGGGTACAGCCGGTTCGGCAAAAGCCGGTTCTCCTGCGGCGCGTCGATGGCAGTGATCGTCTCCACGGGGAGGCCGTACGTGACCAGGAGGTCCTTGCACAGCCGGGGGCCGAGGACCCACATGTTCACGGAATGGTCCTCGGCGGTACCGGGCAGGAGCCGGTTCGGGTCCACGTACGGCACTGCTGCTGCCCGAGCCCGCAGGAGCGTCATTGGCCTGCCGCACGATCGCACCAAGGAAAGGGAGTTCGTCAGCACGGCCCCGCGTCGGAGCGGGATCCGGGCCCGGGGTGCGCGAGCTGCTGCCGCAGAGCGGCGATCTCGGCTCGTAGCGCGGCGACGTCGTTCTTGTCGGCGGCCTGGTCGCCCTCGCGCAGGCTGACCAGCAGCGAACCGCTCGGTTCCAGGCTGACCATGGTGGTCTCGGAGACATCGTCGCCTCCCTGCCGTTTCACCGCGACATCCAAATCCGAACGGCTCAGTCCGCTGCGCCTGATCGCGGCGGGCAACCACTGCCCGTCGCGCGCGAGAACGACGGGCGATCCCTCGAGCAGGCGGCCGAGCCGGCTGGCCAGCGAGGCTGCCCGGACCACGAGTGCGTTTACAGCGAGCAGCACGGCAGCCCCGAAGACGGCTCCGGCCACGGAATTGTCGGGACCGATGATGGCGTTCTGCACCACATTGGCAAGCAACAGCATGACCACCAGGTCAAAGGTGTTCAGCTGAGCGATCTCTCGTTTCCCGCCCCACCGGAGCATCAACAGGATCACCAGATAGACCAGCACGGTGCGCACCGCCTTCTCGCCGTACGAGATGCCCGCAGTCATCAGGTCGTGCCACATCGCGCCTCCCGTGCTTCTTCGCTCCGTCGACCTGTTCATCGGCAGCCGACCCCGACCCTCTTGACCCTGTGCCGCTCGTAGAGTCGTGGGTGCGCGTCATGCCGCGTAGGTGTACTCGTTGATGAGGCCACCGAGGATCCGGGCGCCGTGCCCCAGCCGGCTCTCGGCGCTCGGGCTGAGCCGGAAGGCGACCTGCCCGCCGCGGGCGACGAGTGCCCCGCTCGCCCAGGAGCGGCTCCGCGCCGGACGCCTCCAGCGTCTCCGCCGCGCCGCGGTCCCCGCGCCGGTCCTCTGTCCTTCACCCGGCGCGCGGAACTGACCGGCTACGCACCGGGCCAGAGGCTCCAGGAGATCGCGCTGCGCCGCCCCGAGCCGGAGATCGGCGCGGCCCTTCAGATCGACCCCGACGACCTCGCCGTCCAACTCATCCGGCTGAGACTGCTCGACGGGCGGCCGGCGATGCTGGAACGGATGACGTACGTCGAAGCCGTCGGTCGCCCGCTGATCTCCGCGGACCTGGACGCCGGTTCGATCTACGCCCTGCTCACCGAGCAGGGCGTGGACCTGCACTCGGCCCGGCACACCTTCGACGCCGTCCCCGCGGATCCGCTCGACGCCGAGTTCCTCGAAGTCCCCGAGGGCACCCCGCTGTTGCGGGAGCGGCGCCTGACCACCGACTCCCAGGGCACGCCCATCGAGTGGTCCGACGACCGCTACCGCTCGGACATCGCGACAGTGACCGTGACCAATACGCGAAGCTCCCGCACCGCCATGCTCTGAGGGCGGGAGCCCTCGCGACGCCCCTTCAACGGCGACGTCTTCTTCCACGGGCCCGACGGACGGGGTACGTCCGCCGGGAGACCGCAGCCATCAAGGAGCAACTGACCGGACAGCCTGCCGGTGTGACGACGTGCGGGGAAGGCAACCCACATGCGATGCACGGCATCGGTCCGGCCGCCTTCTCCTTCTGCCGCTCCCTCTCCTCCGAACTACGGGGCGACGGTGATCTGCTGGGCCGGGTCGGTGGAGTCCGCGACCGTGTAAACGGCGTTGAAGGTGGAGCTCGTCGTGCTGGTCGGGCAGCCGAACCCTCCGGTGATTTTGACGGGGACCGAGGCGTTGGTGAAGGTCAGGGAGGGCGGGGTGCCGTTGGCCCAGACGCCGGGGACGCTCGCTGCGGCGGTCGGCGCGGCGACGACCGTACAGGTCGCCAGACCGGTCGTCTTGACCACGAGGCCGCCCGTCGGGACGGTCATGGTGGCCGTGATCGGTGTCCCGTTCTGCATGGAGACCGTCCAGGCGCCGCTGGTGGTGACGGTCGGGGTCACGCCCGGCATGCTCGAGGTACAGGAGCTGTACGTCGGGGCGGATATCGGGGAGGAGACCGGGCCTGCCGGGTTGTGGTTGCCGGGGGCGGCCGGGACGGTGCCCGTGGACACGGAGACCGAGCAGGTCACGGTGACCGAGCCGGCCTTGAGGGTGGCCTTGCCGCTCAGTGTGGCCGTGAAGGCGTGGCCGGCCGGGGTGACGGTGGTCGAGTCGGCTGCCCGTAAGGGTAAGGGCGCGGCGGTCGCGGAGACTGCCCCGAAGGTCAGCGCGCCGGCGGCGGCGAGGCCGAAAGCGAGGGCGGGCGTGGTGGGTCTGCGGCTCATGGCTGTGCTCCTTGGGGATCGGAGAGCGGTGCGGGGGAGGGGGTGCCGTGCGGCGCGGGCAGAGCGGATTCCGCGGTTCTGCCTGATCCGGCGGAGGCGCCGGCCTCGGCGGAATTGGACGTGCGCGGTTCCCAGGCGAACATGAGGCCGCCGCCGAGGATGCCGAGCAGGGTCCCGATGAGGAATCCGCCGAGGTTCGACAGCACCAGCGCGGCTGTGGCGATGAGCGTGGTGACGACTCCGGCGAGTGTGCGGTAGTGGGGGGCGAACCAGACGGAGACGCCGAGCACGATCATGACGAGGCCCATCAGGACGGACGGGATCCCCGCCACGCCCTGGGTGAGCATGACCTTCAGCGGGGCGAGCGGCAGGGCGCAGATCTCGGCCCCGGCGAGGACGGCGGCGAGTCCGCCCCAGAACGGCCGGCTGCGGCGCCACCGCCGGAACCGCATCCGGCAGCGGGTCAGAAGCATTCCTTCTTGCCCTTGCTGATCTCCATGTTCAGGCCGGAGAGCGTGAAGGTGCCGGCGTTGGTGGCCCACGCCGTCTGCCGCAGATCGGTGATCCGAACGGTGTCGGCCTGCTGGGCGAACAGGTCCTGCATGCCCTGGGCGTCGGTCGGGCCCTTGTCCAGGGTGGAGGCGTCGCGGCCGATCTCGATGTTCGTGAAGGTCGCGTTGCCGGAGAGCTGGGTCGCGTCGACGAAGAGGTTCGTCGCCTCGACCGGGGTCTTCCGACCGGCGGTCAGGTTGAGCGAGACGTCGCCGATCAGCGGGAGCGAGGTGACCACCGACTGGCAGAGGCTGTTGAGCCTTGCCTCCTTGATGGCGGTGACCGCCACCGGGATGAGTTCGTCCCGGGCGTTGACGTCGACGCTGCCGTACTGGACGAAGCCCTCGCCGGTCAGGCTCTGGGCGGAGACCTTGAACTGCTGGCCCGAGACGGCGAAGGAGGCGGCGAGCGCTCCCTGGGCGAGGGCGATACCGAGGCCTGCGGTGACGGCGACGGCCGGGACCGTCAGGACGGCGAAGCGCCGCCATCTCACCCGGCCGCCGTCCAAGTCGTGTTCCATGACAGATCCCCCTTGGGTGGGGTGGAGTGGAATGGGGGTGGGTTCGGTGTGATCCGGGTCGCTGCGTTGTGTTCCGGTGCGACCGGGTCGTGGTTGATCCTTACTCGCCGGTATGACCGTGGGGTTGAATGTAAGAGTGCCAATGGTGGTTGGCAAGGTTGTGCGAACACCCCCTTTAGGCCAAGTCCCTACTGCTCCGTACGCAGCAGCGCGGCGACTTCCGCCTCCACCCTCCGAGCCATCGCCCGCGCGAATTCCGCGGCCACGACCTCGCCCGCCACCGGGCGCAGCGCCGCTGCCGCCTCCGTGATGTGGCCCAACTGCTCGGCCGAAAGCCGCTCCAGCCCCCCGGGGCCGATCACATGCCGCCGGAACAGCTCGACGAACCGGTCCGCGAGCGCCGCCGCTTGGGTCTGGAGGAAGTCCCCCGCGTCCAGGATCTCCGCGAGCGGCACCCCCTGCCGCACGAGCGCCAGCGTCGCCTCCAGCAGCCGTCGGCTCGGGAAGGTGACGGTGTCCCCATCGACCCGTACGTACTCCAGCGCGGCGGCCCGTCGCGTGTCCTGCGGGGTCGCCGCCGGGCCGAACATCTTCCGCAACTCGGCAAGGTTCATCGTGACAGGCACCTCCTGAACCCAGTCGCGGGTCATCTCACGCTCCAGTCCGAGGAGTTGGGCGATGCCGCCGCCCTGCTCCCAGGCTGCCAGCAGCTCCGCGATGCCGTTCACCGTGTAGCCGCGGCCGAGGAGGTCGTCGATCAGCCGCAGCCGGGCCAGGTGATCGTCGGAGTACCAGGCGATCCGGCCCTCCCGGCGGGGTGGGGGCAGCAGTCCGCGCTCCTGGTAGTAGCGCAGATTGCGGACCTTCACGCCGGCTGCCCGGGCCAGCTCCTCCCGGCGATATTGCGCCCCGCCCGCCGCCACTGGTTCGCCCGCCGCCTCGCTGCTCACGGCCCCGAGCCTAGAGGGACGAGGCGGCGGCCCGCACCGACTGCGAGTCGATGATCCCGGCGGTCGGCTCGGGTGAGCGGCCCCCGCGTTCAAGGACCCGTGCTTCAGGGCGACCACCTATGAAGCAGCGCCCCGGGCGGCCTTGATGCCGGATGCCGCTACGCGGCTCAGGAGGTACGGGTGTGGTGGTCCGGCAAGCGAGTGAGCAACTGCACGAACTGGTCGCGTTCGGCCGGACTCAGCGGTGCGAGCAGTTCGTCATGGAGGTCGTCCAGGACGTTGTCAAGGCGGCGTAGGCGGCGGCGGCCCTGGGGGAGATCGTGATGACGTTGCGGCGCCGGTCGTCGGGATCCGGCGCCCGCTCGACGAGGTCACGCTCGGCCAGTTCGTTGAGCACGCCGACCATGTCGCTGCGGTAGATGCCGGAGCGCCTGCTCAGCTCCGCCTGGCTGGCCGGCCTGTACTCCTGCATCGATCTCATGAGTGGGCTTGTGTTCACTGGCAGGAGCGGGTGTGCCCGTCTCAGCGGTGAGTGCCGAGCAGGGCGTTGGTGACGGTCCGGTGCACCGGACGGGAGGGAAGATCGTGACTCTCTCGGCTCGCCTCGGGGTCAGGAACTACTGTCGCGAACATGGTCGAACACGATGCCCTCAGCGCCACCCGCGAGGCTTACGACGCTGCTGCCCCCACCTATGCGCGGCTGTTCCGCGACACGCTGCGTGACAGTCCCCTGGACCGCGCGATCCTGGGTGCCTTCGCCGAGGTCGTAAGTGCGGGTGGGGAGGGTCAGGTCGCGGACCTGGGGTGTGGGCCTGGCCATGTCACTGCTCATCTCGATGAGCTGGGGCTGGCGGCGTTTGGTGTTGATGCCTCTCCTGCGATGATCAAGTTGGCTCGACAGGCCTATCCGGACCTGCGGTTCGACGTGGGCTCGATGGCCGCGTTGAACATCGCTGACGGCGTGCTGGGCGGCGTACTCTCACGTTGGTCCATCATTCACACTCCGCCGCAGGAACTCCCCGTCATCCTGGCGGAGTTCCATCGTGTGCTGGCGCCTGGCGGCCACCTTCTGGTCGGCTTTTCGGCAAGCGGTGATCCGAGTCACCCGACGCAGGTCTTCGATCACACAGTCGCGCCGGCCTATCGGTGGTGGCCCGATCACCTCGCCGCGATGCTGCGCAAGTCCGGGTTGGCCGAGGTGGCCCGGATGGTTCGCGAGCCTCAGCCCACCGACCGACGGCAGTTCCAGGAGATTCACCTGCTCGCCCGCAAAGCCTAGGCGGGGCCGTCCGATCGAGCGCATGACCGCATCCAACCTCCGGACGGGGAGCCGTCACGCTCCAGGCATCGACTTCTGATCAGGGCTCACCGAACGTTCGGGCTCCGATTTGGTCGAACGAGGGGACTGCGAGAAACACCCTCGATGACCTTTGACCCTCACGTGGCGTCAGGCTGCATAGTCGGTGCCGTGGAGGATCACTTGACCGTGGGACGCGTGGCCGAGTTGGCCGGCGTGAGCGTCCGCACGCTGCATCACTATGACGAGATCAGGCTCGTTCGGCCTTCGGCCCGGACCGCGGCCGGGTACCGGGCCTATTCGGCGGGCGACGTTGAGCGGTTGCGGGAGGTGCTGGCCTACCGGCGGTTGGGCTTCGGGCTGCGGGAGGTTGCGGAACTGGTCGGCGACCCGTCCACCGACGCGGTCGCGCACCTGTGCCGACTGCGCGGCCTGCTGCTGGAGCGGCGTGATCGCGCTGACGCCATGGTGGCGGCCATCGACAGGGAACTCGAGGCACGGGCGAGGGGACTGAAGGTGACACCGGAGGAGCAACTGGAGATGCTCGGTGCACGGCTGTACGACGCGATCGGCGACGCTTACACCGCGACACGGCGTACCGAGCCGCGGATCGCCGCGCAGATCTGGAACGCGCTCGGGGACGCGCAGACGGTGCTGAACGTCGGGGCCGGCACCGGCTCCTATGAGCCTGCTGATCGCGACGTGACCGCGGTGGAGCCATCGGCCGTCATGCGAGGGCAGCGGCCTGCCGGCTCGGCGCCGTGCGTGGCCGCCGCCGCGGAGAGCCTGCCGTTCGAGGACCAGTCCTTCGACGTCGCGATGGCCGTCTCCACCGTTCACCACTGGGGGGACCCGATAGCGGGGCTGCGCGAGATGCGGCGCGTGGCCCGCCGCGTGGTGGTGCTCACGTTCGACACCGACGAGCCCGGATGGCAGGACCGGTTCTGGCTTACCCGCGACTACCTGCCCGAGTTCGCCGCCGTCCTCGCAGAATTTCCCTCGCTTGCCGGGATGGCCGACGCGATCGGCGCCCGCGCTGAGCCGGTGCCCATCCCGTGGGACTGCGCTGACGGCCTGTTCGAGGCGTACTGGCGCCGACCGGGGGCGTATCTGGAGGATCACGTGCGCCGTGCGATGTCGGTGTGGACGAGGGTCGGGCCGGAGGCCGAGCAGCGGGCGGTGCGAAGCCTCAGCGACGACCTCGGCTCCGGTCGGTGGGCCGAGCGCAACAGCGACCTCGCCGACCTCGACGCGGCAGATCTCGGCCTCCGCCTGCTCATAGCTTGAACCGCGTCGCAGCGTCAGCGTCATGGCGGTTCGGAGATGGTCCTGGAACGTCACGGGGCTGGAGCGCTTTCGAACGCGGCTGCTGACATCTGCGGCGCAGGCGGCCCAGTCACCACCGGATGCCTTCTGCCACTGGACGGCAACGTGAATGTGGACCCGAGCATCCGGGGGAGGATCGCGGCGGGGAGTTCGGCGGATTCCGAGACCGCTGATGTGACGCGTATCACTCTCCAGGTGCTTCGGGTCGGGCATGCGCGATCATGATCGGCATGGACGCTCGTTTCCTTGGCATCGCTGAGCTGGTCGAAGCCCCGTCCGTGGCGGTCGTGGTCGACGTCATGCGTGCTTTCACCGTGGCTGCCTGGGCCTTTGCCCAGGGGGCGGAAAAGATCGTTCTTGCTGAGTCGCTGGACGACGCTCTGGCGCTCAAGGCCCGCCACCCGGATTGGGTGGCGCTCAAAGACGGGCCGCCCGCGCCTGGGTTCGACATGGTCAACTCGCCTGGCCTGCTGCGGTCTGTTGACCTTGGCGGACGGACCGTTGTGCAGAAAACCACGGCAGGGACGGTCGGCGCCCTTGCGGTCAAGGAGGCGCCGCTGGTGCTGTGCGCCGGCTTCGTGGTGGCGGAGGCAACGGCTCAGCTCTTGCGAATGCGCGAGAGTGACAGTGTCACGTTCGTGGTCACTGGCGACGATGGGCAGGCCGATGAAGATCTGGCGTGCGCTCAATACATCGCTCGGAGAGCCACCGAGGCTGGGGCGGATGCTGCTGGGTTCCTCCGCCGCGCTGCCGAGTCGCGCGCCGCTGCCGAGCTTGCGGAGGGTGTGCGTCAGGGAGTGCATCCTGATGACGTTGCACTCTGTCTTGAGGTCGACCGGTTTCCCTTTGCCATGGTGGCGGCGTTGGAAGACTCGCTCATGGTCCTGCGTCCACGCACGATGCCTTCGCTGACTGACGAGGACCCGGTCTGATCGCTGGTGAGGTCCACTTTCAGCATGCGAGAGCGAGCGCCCCGTCGGACGTCATCGTCGCGAATCGGCTCACCCGCCTACGTCTGCGTGGCACCGATGGGCCTTTGGGTGGCGATCAGCGGAAAGAACGCATGGCATCGACGGCGATCCCGTACTTCCTGGTCTCCTCACCGGCTGATCTGACGCGGAACCGCCACCGCGACGAGCTTGTCCGGGTTGCGGATGGTGTAGATGCTGGTGATCTTCCCGTCGTCAGAGCCTGACGACTCCTTCGCAGAGCACGAGAACTCCGATGGCGACGATCACCACGGCCATCACTCCGGCGGCATGGTTCTCCAACCACCGTCTGACCCTGATCAGGGGGTCGAGGACCCGCTCGCCCAGCAGCACATGGAGCACCACGGGCAGGGCTACGGTGCTGGCGGCGCATACGGTGAACACCGCGAAGGCCACCACGGCGCTCGTCGTCGGGGGCTCGGCCGACCCGACCGCAAGGCCCGCGGCAGCGGAGAGAAGAAGGATCTTCGGGTTTGCCACCGACAGCAGCAGTCCGAGCCGGAACGCCCTGGACGGGCTCGCATCGGCGAGAAGCCGCATCCAGCCCGGCGCCGCCCTGCCGTGTCTGGTCAGCCATTGCCGGAGTCCGAAGAGGATCAGGAGCAGCCCCAGCACCACTCTGGCCCAGGCGAGCCAAGCGTGCCCCTCCGCGGGACGCCCAACGACGGAAGCCAGCACGGCACACGAGCCCGCGGGCACGACGATCCCGATGACCCAGCCGGCCAGGAAGGCACTGCTGGCCGCTCGGGGCCGGGGGGTGAACTGCATGAAGAGAGCGGGGATAAGGGTGAACGGCGACAAAGCGATTACCGTCGCGAAGAACACGACCTCACCGGACGCCACAGGCACCACCTTCTGCCGTCTTCGTCGCTCGTGCGTGTACGAGAACAGCGCCTTGTCTTGCGTGTGCCCGCCTGTGCGGGTTGGGGGCTCCGGACGGGAGCCCGGGCGGTTTTCCGAGGATGCCACACGGTTCGGTGAATCCGGTGGCATCGACCGCCCTTGGATTTCCCGCGCTGAGCATCATCGCGGCGAGAGCCCCCGCAACGGGCGCGCACCAACCGGGTTGACACACCAGAAGAGCCTACGAGCCCCACACGCGCGGCTGCGTCACCGTTGCGCCGCTGATCGAGCGCTGAGTTCGCCGGCTGCTACTGCTCAGCTGTCAGCCAGTAGTTGTTTGGCCGGATTTGCCGCTACGTATCCGTGCTCGATCGCATATTTTCGCACCTCACCCACCAGATTCGCACTTTGCACACCAGGGGGATGGGCTGTACATGGCGGACACAGAGGGCGTTTTGGATGCCAGTGATCTGGTAGACCTCGCTGGTCTCGGCGATGACTTCACCCGCGACCCGTACCCGGTCTACGCGGCGCTGCGCGCCCAGGGCCCGGTGCACCGCGTACGGATGCCCGAGGGAGCGGACGCGTGGCTCGTCGTGGGTCACGAGGCGGGGCGCGCCGCGCTGGCGGATCAGAGCCTGTCCAAGGACTGGTCGAACGCCTCCCCGGACCTCGGTCTGCCGAACTTGGCCGCCGGCCGCCACATGCTGAACTCCGACCCGCCGCACCACACCCGGCTGCGCAAGCTGGTCGCGAAGGAGTTCACCCCTGCGCGTGTGCGGGCGCTCGAACCACGGGTGCAGGAAATCACCGATGGACTTCTGGACGCAGCGCTCGCCGGACCCGGCGGCCGGGCCGACCTGGTCGAAGCGCTGTCCTTCCCGCTGCCCATCGCCGTGATCTGCGAGCTCATCGGCGTTCCGTCCCTGGACCGCGAGGCGTTCCGGGAATGGTCCAACACCGCCCTGACGTCCCGGGACCCGGATGAGCGGGTCGCCACGGCTGCCGCCGCGAGCGAGTACATCGCCGGGTTGATCGCCCGCAAGCAACGGGACTCGCAGGACGACCTGCTGAGCGCACTCATCCGCGTCACCGACGAGGACGGCGACCGGCTGTCGGCCGATGAACTGCTGGGCACCGTCTGGCTGCTCCTGGTGGCGGGTCACGAGACCACGGTCAACCTGATCTCCAACGGCGTCCTGGCGCTGCTGACCCACCCCGAGCAGCTCGCGGCCCTGCGCGCCGACCCCTCACTGCTGGAGAACGCGGTCGAGGAGATGCTGCGCTACGACGGGCCGGTGGAGACCCCGACGTACCGTTTCACCACCAAGCCCGTCGACATCGGGGGCACGGTCGTACCGGGCGGCGGGGAACTGGTACTTGTGGCTCTGGCCGATGCCGACCGCGACCCCGCGCGCTTCCCCGGCGCCGAGCGCTTCGACGTCCGCCGAGACGCGCGTGGCCACCTGGCCTTCGGTCACGGCATCCACTACTGCCTGGGTGCGCCGCTGGCACGTCTGGAGGGCCGGGTCGCGATCGGCGCCCTGCTGCGGCGCTGCCCCGACCTCGCACTCGACGCCGATCCCGCCACGATCACCTGGCGGGGCGGCATGCTCATCAGGGGACCGGAGCGGCTGCCCGTCCGGTTGCGATGACAGCCGGGCCTTTGCGTTTCCCGTGGACGACGCGCAACTGTCGGGTCGGCGGCCTTCACACGCTGCCGGCTGATCCAGGCCGCGTGGCGGACGGGTTGCCGCCTGCTGACGGTCGCCGCGCCAGCAGATGCGACGGCTCGTCGGTGGTGGCACGGTGGTTGTACAGCGCGTACCTCGGCCCGAACGGGGTCAGCCACGCGCCCGCCGGAGGCAGTGCGATGCCGTCTCCATCGGCGTCCGGCCCGCATCGGCCTGGCAGTGGTGGTAACCCGCGAACTCCGTTCAACCGGGCCGGTAGCGGACGCTTTGACACTTTGGGCGGACCGTGGCCCAGGGGCATTCCCGGCCGTGCAGCCGCAGCCCGTGCCCGATCACCATGGAGGTGCTGCAATGACCGACGAGTATGGGGAGAGCACCCTCACCGCGCCCCCCGTAGACCTGTGTGGAGACCCCAAGATCAAGGACGACTTCCTCTGGAGGATGGCCTGGGACTGCCAAGAGAGGCAGATCGACGCCTTCTGGCTCGTGTCCAGAGGGGAACAGGGATACCTCCTGGTTGCCACCGATCGCATCAAGGGCATCGAGTGCCCGGACCTCGTGTCCGGCGCCTTCGCCAACAACAACTACTGGCAGGTCGCCGACGACAGGGCCTATTACTGGTTCAAGGGCCCGCAGTGGGGCACCGTCGGACTGGGGATCAACGCGGCCGGTCCCAACCACCGTTCCCACGAGCAGTTGCACATCCACATGTCCGCGGTCCGTCACGGGGTGAAGGCCGAGCTCGACAAAGCCTGGCAAGCGGGCAGGATCGCCAAGGATCTGAGGAGTTGGCCCACACTGCTGACCACGGTCACCGGGCAGGACCTGCAGGGAAATCCTCAACCCCGAAGCTACCGCGTGGTCCACATCGACAGCTTCAAAAATCTGAACCTCTTCAAGGCGCTCTACGACAACGTGGTTACCGTCACGCGCGGTGAGGAGATGGGCGACCAGACGATGATCGTCATCAAGGCGGGATCCGGCCCGGCCGATGGGTTCTACATCCTGAACAGCCGGGACTACCTCCCCCACCCCTCCACCGCCCCACCGGGCATCGCTTTCTGCGACAGCGTCCTGATCTGCAAGTAAGGGGGCTCGGCGCTGAGAATCAGCTGCTCCCGGGTGCTTTGGTGAGTACCGGGTGGTCAGGCTGGTGCGGGATGTCGACGCTCTCCATACGGATGCGGGGCAGCCGACGACCGAGCCACTGGGGCAGCCACCAATTCGCCCGCCCCATCAGCGCCATGGCGGCAGGCACGATCAGCATCCTCACGATCGTCGCGTCGAGCATGATCGCGGTTGCCAGGCCCAGGCCCATCATCTTGGCGAGTGGTGAGGGATCGGCGACGAAGCCGAGGAACACCACCATCATGATCAGCGCGGCGGAGGTGATCACACGGCCCGTGGCCGCGGACACGCACCGAAGTGCGCCTGTACAGCGGCAGGGGCGGCATCACCGTCGAGGTGCTCGACGACGGCCACGGTGCCGCCGCCCAGTCCATTTCGGGCGCGGCCCGCGCAAACGCGGCAGGCCACGGGATCGTCGGTATGCGGGAGAGAGCGCTTCTGCTGGGCGGCAGCCTCGAAGCGGGGCCGGGTCCCGGTGGCGGATTCCGGGTGGCAGCTCATCTGCCCACGGGGGAGGAGACCGCGTGAGCATCCGTGTCGTCGTCGACGACCAGGCGCTGGTCCGCAGAGGCTTCGCCATGATTCTGCGGATCCACGACGACATCGAGGTCGTGGCCGAGGCCGGGACCGGGCGCGAGGCGATCGAGGCGGCGCGCCGGCATCGTCCGGACGTGATTCTCATGGACATCCGCATGCCCGAGATGGACGGCCTCGAGGCCACCTCCCGGATTCTGGAGGAGGCCGACTGGGTCGTCCGGGTGGTGATCCTGACCACGTTCGACCCGGACGAGTACGTCTACGAGGCACTGCGCGCCGGTGCCAGCGCCTTCGTGCTCAAGGACATCCCTCCGGAACAACTCGCCACCGCTGTGTGCACCGTGGCCGAGGGCGGCGCGCTTCTGGCGCCATCGATCACTCGGCGCCTCATCGACCAGTTCGCCGGGCGCCGCACCGTCAACACGGCGGTCGCGGGCCGCCTGGGACGGCTCACCGACCGGGAGCGCGAGATCCTGGTCGCCGTCGCTCGGGGGGCCAGCAACTCGGAGATCGCCGAGGAGCACGTCATCGGGACCGCCACCGTCAAGTCGCACGTGTCGAGCATCCTCACCAAGCTCGGTCTGCGCGATCGCATCCAGATCGTGATCTTCGCGTACGAGAGCGGACTTATCGAGGCCGGCGACCACGACGTCGGTCACTGACCGGGGCGCTCCCTCGAAGATCGTCGGCATACCGGCGACGACAGTCGGCCCGGCCCGGCTCGGCCCGGCTCGGCCCCGCCCGGCGACCGTCCGGGCCCGGTGCCCGGAATTTCGTACGGCTTTGCTGGTCAGCCTCTTGTCGCGGCCGCCGTTGCCTGGTGTTGTGTACCGCGGGCGATCACGAACAGGTCCGCCGGCGGGCCGCATGCATCCCGCGTGAGTCGAGGGTGATGAGGAGAAGCGTGGAACCAATGGCCGGGCAGGACGTCCGGGGCACTCTGCCCGGCGGACTCGCCGACGCGATACGCGACACCGCCGAGGACATCGCCACGCTGCTGCGCGGGCTCGCGGACACAGGCGTTCCGGTACCCCGCTCGGAGTGGACCGTCGGGGAGGCGGCGGCGCACCTGGGCCAGGCCAACGAGCTGATGGCCGACATCGCGGCGGGGCGCGAGCGCAGCTACGGGGACGGTACGCCGCAGAGCCTGGCGGCGGCCAATGCGCGTGCGCTGGCCGACTTCGACGAGCGCGCGGGCGATCCGCTGGCCGAGATGATCGTGGAGCAGGCCGCCGCCTTTCTGAAGGCCGCCGACGAGGGCGCGGCGCAGGGCACCGTGACGACGCCGCTGGGCCCGATGGACGTCGCCACGCTGGGCTCGTACCTGCTGACGCACATGCTGGGCCACGGCTACGACCTCGCCCGCGCCCTGGGCCGGCCGCACATGATCGACCGCGCCCGTGTCGAACTGACGCTGCCCTTCCTGATCGTGGCCATGCCGCGGGTCGTCGATGCCGCTGCCGCGCGTCGGCTGAACGCCCGGTTCGCCATCCGCCTGTGGGGCGGGGCCCGCTTCGGCGTCACGCTCACCGACGGCGCGGTGTCCGCCGGCCCGCAGCCGCCGGACCGCCCGGACTGCACGATCCTCACCGAGCCGGTCACGTTCCTGCTGATGGCGCTCGGCCGCTGCGAGCCCTGGGGCGCCATCGCCCGGGGCCGCGCACTCTCCTGGGGCCGCAAACCCTGGCTCGCTCCCCGCTTCCCGGCGCTCTTCGTGGCGCCCTGAACCGACACCCCCGTATCCGTATCCGTATCCATATCCGCATGCACGCCCGCACCGGACCGTGCGGTGGCGCTCCGCACGCTCCGGACGCAGAACGCTTCCCGCGAGGCGATCGCCGCCGCTACCGTCGCGGCATGCCACCTGTCACTCTCCTCGTCGTCGGCGCCGGCGACCGTGGTACTGGGCACGCACGATGGGCACTTCAGCACCCTGAGCGCGCGACGGTCGTGGCCGTCGCCGAGCCCCGCGACGTACGCCGGACGAGGTTCGCGCAGGCGCACGGCATCGCGCCGCAGAACGCGGTGGCCGACTGGCAGGAGCTCCTCGGCCGCGGCAGGATCGCCGACGCGGTGCTGATCTGCACCCCCGACCGTCTGCATGTGGAGCCCGCCGTGGCCTACGCCGCCCTCGGGTACCACATCATGCTGGAGAAGCCCATGGCCCTGGACGAGAGCTCCTGCAGGGAGATCGTCGAGGCGGTGGAACAGGCCGGAGTCATGCTCGCCGTGGGGCACGTGCTGCGCTACACCCCGTACACCCGCGCCCTGAAGCGGATCGTCGACTCCGGCCGGCTCGGCAGGATCATGAGCGTCCAGCACCTGGAACCGGTCGGCTTCTGGCACCAGGCGCACTCCTTCGTACGGGGCAACTGGCGCCGCAGCGACGAGTCGACGTCGATGCTCATGGCGAAGTCGTGCCATGACCTGGACTGGCTGCAGTATGTCCTCGGACGGCCGCCGGCCCGGGTGGCCAGCTTCGGCGGGCTGTCCCACTTCACCCCGGCCAACCGGCCCGCAGGCGCCGCGGACCGCTGCCTCGACTGCACCGTCGAGACCTCCTGCCCGTACTCCGCCAAACGCCTCTACGGTGGCATGCTCGACCGGCGTGAGCACCGCTGGCCGCTGACCGTCGTCGTCGACGACTGCACCCCCGAGGCACTCGAACAGGCCCTGCGCGCCGGCCCGTACGGCCGCTGCGTGTACGCGTGCGACAACGACGTCGTCGACCACCAGGTGGTGTCCATGGAGTTCCCCGGTGGCACGACCGCCACCTTCACCATGACCGCGTTCACCGAACACGCCAACCGCCGCACCCGTATCTTCGGCACCCACGGCGAACTGTCCGGCGACGGTGCCACGCTGCGGGTCTACGACTTCCTCAGCCGCAGCGAGGAGGTCATCACCCCCGACGCATACGGGGCGATGAGCGCCGGCGGCGGCCACGGCGGCGGTGACGCCGGCCTCATGGACGCCTTCGTCGAAGCCGTGGCCACCGGCAATCCGGATCCCATCACGTCCGGTCCGCGGGACTCCCTGGCCGGCCACCTCGCCGTCCTCGCCGCGGAACGCGCACGGCTTCGAGGCACGGTCGAGTCCGTCCCCGACCTCTCGGACACCGCCCGGACGCCGTTCCACATGTGACGATCTTGAGGTCCGATGCGCTGGAACAATCGTGACCCGCATATCCCTGCGTTCCTGGCTAATGCTCTCCGTTCCCGTCGTCACCCTCCTGGTGCTCGTGGTGCTGCTGATGAATCCGTCGGCGACGACCCTGTGGCGCCCCGAGTCCGCCGCGGCCGGGCCGCTGAGGGACGTCCTGCTCCCGGGCGGCGGTACGGCCCAGCTGTCGAAGTGCGGGCTGGACGACGGCCCCCGGCCGCGGCCGCTGGGGGAGGGCGAGCGGGGTGACGACCCCCAGTTGGTGCTCACCAGCTGGGTCGTCGAGGACCCCGGCCCGAAGCTGCCGGGCAAGCCCACCTTCACCGTCCACGTGAACATCCGGACCGGCGAGCGGCCCCTGCTGCTCGACGCACCAGTGGCCAAAGGCCGGGTCACGCTCGACCTCTACGGCCCCCACGGTGAAGGCCGTCGCGCCAGCGCCCGCGGACTCTCCGCGACGGTCGTCGACGGCGGCTACCCGGGCAAGCCCGTCGGCGTCCCGCCCTCCGGCAGCTACCGGGTCGCTCCCGGCGAGGACCTGCTCCTCGACGTGGATGTGCCCGCCGGGGCCGTCTGTCCGGGTCACACCATGGCGGACGTGATCTCCTGCACGCCCGAGAACACCAACGACGCCGCGGACTGCCCGGTGGTGACCCTCACGCTCTCCGACCCGGCGATCCGCGCGTACCGCGCCGCGCAGGCGGGTGCGGATGACACCAGGCACTGGAGCGACCGGCTCGTCGCGGTCATCCTCGAGCCGGACGTCCGGGACACGTGAGCGCGCTCCGTCACAGCCCGTCGACCAGTTCCGCGAGCGCGGTGGCGAGTTGGGCGATCCCGGGACCCGCCGGACCTCCCGGCTCCTCCATGTAGACATCCCGGCGGATCTCGATCATCAGCGCGCTGACCCGTGGGTCGCTGCCGTAGAACTCCAGCGGGACGTACGTGCCCGCGAAGGGGCTGTTGAGGCCGGTGCCGCCGAAGCCCGCGAACGCCTTCTCCGCGAGGGCGAGAAGACCGGCCGGGGTGTGGAAGGGATCGGTCCCGAGACAGATCGGCGGTCGCGGACCCTCGCCGTGGAGCTCGTACGGCAACGGCGCCGTCGGGTACGAGTGGACGTCGACGACGACGGCTCGTCCGACAGCCTCCAGCCGGCCCGCCACCGCAGCCGTCATCGCCTGCGCGTACGGATGGAAGTAGCGGTCGATCAGCGGCCGGGGGTCCAGGTCCGCCGGGCGGAGCTGTTCCCTGTGCGTGGTCCGCGTGTACACGGCGCCCATACCGGCCGCCAGCATCTCCTCCCGCTCGTCCGGGAACCGCTCGGGGTCGACGACCAGCCGCGAGAGTCCGTTGACGAACTGCCACGGCCTGATCCGCGCGGCTCCGGCCGCGGCGGCGGCCAGCTCCGCGGTATGGGCGTCGGTGATGTGGTCGAGTTCGCGCTGCAGAGCAGGGTCGTCCAGCTCGATCCCGTCGCGTACCGAATCGGGTATCGCCCGGGAGGAATGGGGGACATGCAGGATCACCGGGGAGTCGCCGGAGCCGGGGAGGAGACGGAAGGAAGGCGTTGCGTCGGTCATGTCCCTCTCTTGCTGTTCGTTGCAGTTCTCTGCTGTCGCGGGGCTCGGAACAGACACTACTCCCGACCATTGACAGTCTGACGATGCGTCAGGAATGTGGAGTACGTGACGACGATGCGCGCGCGACTCCTCGGTGTCCTTGCCCTTGTCCTTGTTTCCGCCATGGCGTCCCTCGCCGGAACCGGGACACCGTCCGCCGCAGCTCCCGTGCCGGGCCCTCTCTGGTTCGACGAGCGGGCCGCCGCCTCCTTCACGGTCCAGGACGGCCGATTCGTCGACGGACTCGGCCGTGCGGTCGTCCTGCGCGGATACAACGTCTCGGGGGAGACCAAACTCGAGGAGAACGACGGGCTGCCCTTCGCGTCCGTCGCCGACGCCGAGAAGTCCGCTGCCGCGCTGCGCGCGCTCGGAGGCGGGAACGCCGTGCGCTTCCTGCTGTCGTGGGCGCACGCCGAACCCGTACGCGGCCAGGTCGACCACGCCTATCTCGCCGCCGCCACCGCGCAGATGCGGGCCTTCCTCCGGGCCGGTGTCCGCGTCTACCCGGACTTCCACCAGGACCTCTTCTCCCGGCACCTGTTCAACCAAGGCAGCTGGTACACCGGTGACGGAGCCCCCAAGTGGGTGGTGGACGCCGGTGGCTACCCGCGCGAATCCTGCGGGATCTGCTTGTTCTGGGGACAGAACATCACCCAGAACCAGGCCGTGACGCGGGCGACGTACGACTTCTGGCACAACCAGGGCGGTATCCAGGACGCGTTCCTCGCGACGGCACAGACCACCATGGCCTACGTCGCCGAGCACCTCACCGCAGCCGAGTTCGCCGGCGTCGTCGGCTTCGACCCGTACAACGAGCCGCACGCGGGCTCGTACGACCCCGGTCAGACCAGCCGTGCCTGGGAGCGTGACGTCCTCTGGCTCTTCTACGAGAAGTTCCGCGCCCGCATGGACGCGGCAGGGTGGCGTGACAAGCCCGCGTTCGTGGAGCCGAACCTCTTCTGGAACGCCAACCTGGACTTCCAGAAACAGGAGGGCGGCCTCCTCGACGCCGGACGGCTCGGTCCGCGCCATGTCTTCAACACCCACTTCTACGACCAGAAGGCGATCTCCGGCGTCTTCATGTGGGGCAAGGCGAAGGACGGCCAGTACGCGGGCGACTTCGGCGCCGTCCGGGACCGTGCTGCCGGTGCGGGAACGGCGGCCGTCGTCAGCGAGTTCGGACACCCGCTCAGCGGCACGGTCTCCGACAAGGCCCCGACCGTGGGCAAGGCGATGTACCAGGCCCTCGACTCCCGGCTGCCCGGCGCGACCTGGTGGTCTCGCCCCCAGGACTCGGGCCCTGTCCTGTCCGGCACACAATGGCAGTGGGACATCTACAACGGCCGTCACCACGAACTCATGAACAACAACCCCGACAAGGTCCTCACCGCAGGCGACGCCTGGAACGACGAGGACCTGTCGGCGGTCCGTCTCGACGACACGGGCGCGCCGGTGCTCCGCCAGGACGCCCGCCTGCTGGACCGCCTCTACCCGAGCGCCACCGCGGGACGCGTCTTCGCCTTCACGTACGAGGACCGCGCCCGTGACGGCTCCACCACCCTCACCTGGAACCCGGTGCCGTCGTCCCTGCCGCGCGTGCGCGAGCTCGTCGGCGACGGTCAGTACGGCCTCCTGCTGTGGCGTTCGGACGGCACGTCGGCTCCCACGGATCTGCACTTGCCGGCCTCCTTCGCGACGTCGCGGACGACGGTCGTCTCCGACCTGGGCACGGTGCACGCGCCTCCGTCGTACGACGACGGCACCCCGATCGCAGCGGCTCCCGAGCCGGGCGGGACGGGCAGCCGCCGCCTGCTGCTCACCGCGCCGAAGCCCGGGAGCGGCCTGCACTACGCCCTGATCACCAACGGGGCGACGGCCCCTTCCGACGACCTGCTGCGTGGCGCGCGCGACGAATTGGCGGGGTGGGCGGCGGGGCGCGGCTGAGGGCCGTCCGGGCCTGGCGCGTTCGCCTTGGCCTCGGGGTGCCCGTACGGCACCCTGAGCGGGGCAATCACTGGCGTCCAACGGGAGCAGACACGTGACACTCGACGCACCGCGCACCTTCGATCAACGCCGCAAGGACACGCTCGCGCGGTTCGAGACCGATGTCGACGTCTGGGTATCGACGGCGGACGGGACAGGCGTGCCGTGTCTCGTACCGCTGTCGTTCCTCTGGGACGGAGACACCTTTCTCCTCTCCACTGCCCGCGCCAACCCCACCGCCCGCAACCTGCACGCCAGCGGACGGGTACGGCTGGCCTTCGGGGCCACGCGGGACGTCGTCCTCGTGGAAGGCACCTCCACGATGGTGGAGGTTGCGGATCTCGGACCTGGGGAAGGGGACGCGTTCGCCGGCAAGACCGGCTTCGACCCGCGCGACATCCGGCCGCCCTACCCGTACTTCCGCATCACGCCCGTCTGGATCCAGGCCTGGCGCGAGGTCAATGAGATCGCCGGGCGCGATCTCCTGAAGGACGGCCGCTGGCTCGGGTGAGGCGTCGACAGCCGTGTTGAACGGTCGTCTCGGGCGACGGTTGGACAGCCGTGTGCGACCGGCTAGGAACGACGCCACCAGCGGCGCGCGCGGGACGGTGAGGGCGGCGACGCCTGGCCCGTCATGGCATCGCGGGCTGCCGCGGCCGCCTGCGGGTCCTCGTACTCGCGGGAGACGACCTCGACCCGGCCGCTCGCATGGTCGGCGCGCACCGTGTCCAGGCCCAGGGTCTCCAGCTCCCTGATCGTGTCGGCCTCCGTGGCCGGATCCAGCACGCGGACGGCGATGGAGGGATCGTCGCTGCCGAGCGTGATGTCCTCGGTGAA
The DNA here is from genome assembly GCF_053611045.1 of Streptomyces sp. NPDC054841. Classification (NCBI taxonomy): domain Bacteria; kingdom Bacillati; phylum Actinomycetota; class Actinomycetes; order Kitasatosporales; family Streptomycetaceae; genus Streptomyces; species Streptomyces sp. NPDC054841. The sequence goes on from NZ_JBSGZO010000061.1 coordinate 26,882, forward strand.
GAGGGTGGTCATCAAACGGTGTTGAAGATCCTCCGGGGCCCCCTGGCCGGAAGCGATATGGAGCATCAGCTGTTCCAATCCGGTGTCCATCCAACGCGCGTGCGCGATCCACACGGTCTGAATGCCCGGGAACTCCAGCAACCGGTCGCGCAGAGCGTCACGCAGGGATACGGCCAACGGGTGCGTGGACCAGGTGAGCCGGATGCTCTGCTCGCTCCGGGTCCGCATGCCCCGCTGCTCGAGGGCGCGGGACAGCAGGTCGAGAGGAACCGTGGCCCAGCTCTTGGACGAGAACACGGTCAGTGTGCCGATCCCGGTGTGCCGCTGCATGTCGAACAGCCGCAACGCGTCGCACAGGACGCTGCCGGCGGCTTCCGGCATCCGTGCTCTGCAGCAGTCCTCGCTCACATGACCGGGAATGGTCGGACCGCTGCCGTCCGCGCCGACGAAGAGGACGGAACCCTTGCCGTCAACCGGAACGAATACGCCAAAGTCGATGACGGCGCCCAACAGCGCCTCGGGTTCGGTCTGGGCGGCACCACGATCGAGTATGTCGGCCAGTATCGCGTTCTCATTGGTCACCGCCAGAGCATAGGTCCCGGTCCGCGGGCGCCATCTGCTCCAGCCCCCGCCGGCGTAGTGCGGTCACGGCCGGGCGGCGCGTTGCGCGCGGCCCGGCGCGGGGTTCGGACATCCTCCTGTGACCATGGGGATGCTCCTCTGGGCCGTCGCCGTGCTCGCGGCCACGAACGCGCTCATCAACCGGCTCGGCCCCGAGCTGTACGTGCCCGTATGCGTGACCGCGGCCGTCGCGCTCGTGCTGATCGCCCGGCTGGCCGGCCTCACCTGGGACGAGCTGGGGCTCGGCCGCTGCTCGGCCCGGCGAGGCCTGCGCTGGGGGCTCGTTCTGGTCGGGGCCGTCCTCCTCGTCTACGCGGTCGCACTGGCCCTGCCGTTCACCCGCGAGGCATTCCAGGACGAGCGGGCGGCGGAGCTGACGGCCGGGCAGTTGGTCTACCGCGTGCTGGTGCGCGTACCGCTCGGGACCGTGTTGCTGGAGGAGATCGCCTTCCGGGGTGTCCTGTGGGCCATGATGCGGCGGCAATGGGGCGCAGCATGGGCCACCGCCATCTCCTCGGTGCTGTTCGGGCTGTGGCACATCCAGCCGTCCCGCGGGCTCACCCGCTCGAACGCCGCCGCCGAGGCGGTCTTCGGTACGGGACCGGCCGGGATCGCGCTGTCGGTGACGGCAGCGGTCGTGGGCACCGCGCTCGCGGGCGTGGTGTTCTGCGAGCTGCGTCGCCGGTCCGGGAGCCTGATCCCCCCGATGGCGCTGCACTGCGCCCTCAACAGCGCGGGCTACGCGCTGGCCTGGGCGGCCGGCCGCTGGTGGGGCAGCTGACCGCCGCGCCGCCCGCCCCGGGTCATGAGC
>NZ_JBSGZO010000062.1:0-7307 GCF_053611045.1 Streptomyces sp. NPDC054841
CCCGTCTTCACATGGCCGCTCGGTTGCTGCCCGTGGGACTGCACCACGAGATCCCCGGTGGCCTCCTTGCCGTCGTCGCACAGCACGGCAATGCCGTAGTTCCCCGGCTTGGCGTTCTTCGGCACGGTGAACTTTCCGGCCACGGTCTCCTTCCGTGCCAAGGGCGACAGCTTGAAGTCACCCGCGCCGAGCGACTGGGCGTCACCGGTGCCGTGGCCGCCCTTGCCACAGCCCGTGGTCCTCACCGTGACGGTCGCCCCGGGGGACACGGTCGAGGGCGTGATCTCCAGCGGTTCGAAGTCTCCGGCGTACGAGGCCGGTGCGGCGAGCACGCCGAGGCAGACGGCCGCGAGTGCGTGGCCGGTCAGCAGGCGGGCGGTGGTGCGCATGTCGTCCTCCGGAGCGATGGACCGCCAGGGGCCGCGCCGGAGGCGTGACCGCGGTTCGTATCACTTCAGAGGTAAGAGGCAGTCGGTCGCCCACGCCTGCTGATGGGCGATCAGATTCGCTCGAACAACACGGTGTGTCGCCTTGCCTGTGATGCGTCACCGCAGGTCACGCGGGGTGTGCTCCGCCATTGGCCGCACAGCTTCGGCCGCCACGCCGAAAGGGTGAAAGATTCCTCTCCGGCCAGGGCGTCAGATCTCGTCCCAGGGGACGCCCTCGTACGCCTCCCGCACCCGCTTCATCAGGCCCTCGTCCACGGCGAACTCCGTGCAGTCGATCCTGCGCACGGGCGCCAGTCCCTGTGAGTTCATGAGGAACGCCGCCGAGTAGGAGGCGAGATCCGCCAGCGTCACCTCGCGACGCACCGACGGCAGCAGCGGCTCCAGCAGCGCCATCGTGACGCCGCGCAGCGCGGGTGCGTCCGGCCAGACGACCGACGTCCCGTCCCAGAAGGCGACGTTGGTGATGTGGCCCTCCGAGATCACCCCGCCGGGCCCGGTCAGCAGCGCGTCGTCGAAGCCGGCGCGCACCGCGGCCATGCCGTAGTAGGTCTGGCCGACACCGCCCGCGTGCTTGATGTGGGCGAGCGGCCGCTGGTACGGCACCGACATCAGGCTCCGCGGTGCCTCGCCCATCTCCTGCGGCCCCCGAACGGTCACCACCAGGATCGGCTCGGCGTCCCCGCCCGCCGCCCCGCCCGTCCCGTACGTCGCGTACACATGGACCCGCACGGAGGCGTCCCGCCTGCCGGCCGCGGTGAGGGCCTGCCGTATGCGTGCACGCACCCGCTCCCCGTCCAGCGCCGTGCCGAACAGTTCGCGCGTCGAGCCGTCCAGCCGCTCCAGGTGCAGCGCGAGACCGCGTACCCGTCCGCCGCGTACCTGCATCGCCGTGAAGTGGCCGTAGCCACCCTGCAGTACGGGGAGCAGATCCGGATCCGACTCGGCCACCGGTCTGCCGTCGATCTCGATGTACACCGTGGGAGCAGTCGTCATGGGCATACCGTATGCCCGGGTCAGTCCTCGATCAGACGTCGTGGCCCGGGCCCGTGCGACGCCAGCTCGTCGCACGGGTTGGACAGCACGCACCGGTCCAGCGAGAGACAGCCACAGCCGATGCAGTCCGAGAGATTGTCGCGCAGCCGCTGGAGCGTACGGATCCGCTTGTCCAGGTCGTCGCGCCAGCACTCCGAGATCCGTGCCCAGTCCTCCCTGGTCGGCGTACGGTCCTCCGGCAGCAGACCGAGCACCTCGCGGATCGTGGCGAGCGGGATGCCGAGCCGCTGGGAGGTGCGGATGAAGGCGACGCGCCGCAGCGTGTCCCGGCTGTAGCGCCGCTGATTGCCCGACGTACGGCGGCTCTTGATCAGCCCCTCGCGTTCGTAGAACCGCAGTGCGGACGGGGCGACACCGCTGCGTTCTGCCAGCTCACCGACGGTGGCTTCCTTGGCGTCCCAGGCGAGATGGGTCATGCGCCCAGACTACTCGCTTGACCTGAACCATGGTTTAAGTACCAGGCTCGGCGGCATGGACCTCACCACCTCTGTGCAGACCACCGACTTCATGAGCCCCACCGACTCCATGACCCTCGCCGAGCCCGCGTCGCTCGCCGAGCCCACGTCGACGACGGACAGCACAAGGACCCGGCCGCGCCCGACGCCGCCGTCAAGACGATGCTCGACCAGATCGCCTGGTGGGCCACCGCGCTGCGGGACGCCAGGAGCAGGCGTCCGTACACGGGCTGACGCCGTTGTAAAACAGACGCCGTTGTAAAACAGACGCCGTTGTAAAACAGTCGTGCGGAGGCCGGGGGCGACCGGCGGGCACCCGACTTCGGTCCCGACCTCGGTCCCGACCTCGGTCCCGTCCTCGGTTCCGGCCCTGGCTACGTCCTTGGTTCCGGCCCTGGTTCCGCACGATTCGAGAGGAGTGTTCGTGACCGTCGCCCTGACCGTCCTGACCACCACCGACAGCGCCGAGAAGGCCGAGGAGCTGGCGCGCGGCGCGGTGGAGGCGCGACTGGCCGCGTGCGCGCAGATCTCCGCGCCCGTCACCTCCGTCTACCGCTGGCAGAACGCCATCGAGACCAGCGAGGAGTGGCAGATCCTCTTCAAGACCACGGAGGCCCGCTACGAAGCGCTGGAGGCACATGTGCGGGCCCACCACGACTACGACACCCCGGAGATCATCGCGACGCCGGTGGTGCGGGGCAGCGCCGCGTATCTGGAGTGGGTCGCGGCGGAGACGACGGCGACGGCGCCGTGACGGGCGGGTCACTGCCGTTCTTCGTCTACGGCACGCTCCGCGCGGGCGAACACAACCACGACCGCTTCCTGCGCGGCCGCACCGCCACCGAGGAGCCCGCGCGGCTGAGCGGCGCGGTGCTGTACGAGGGGCCGGGCTATCCGTACGCCGTCGAGGGCGACGGCACCGTCACCGGTGAACTCGTCACGGCGGCGCCGGGGCACTACGGCGAGCTGATAGCGGTACTCGACCACCTGGAGGAGTACTTCGGCCCCGGCGACCCTCGCAACCTGTACGTACGGGTCGCCCGGGACGTCCACACGGCCGCGGGCGCCGTCCCGGCGTGGGTGTACGTGGCGGCGGAGGCGGTGGCGGGCGAGCTGCGGGAGCACGGGACGGTGATCCCCGGGGGCGACTGGTCGGCGGTGGGCTGAGTTCTCGCCTCCCCGCCCTTCCCGCTGTGTCGACCCGCGGTTCCGCCGCGTGGGGCGGAAACCGCCCCCAGCCCCCGTTTCCGGGGGTCGGCCCCTGAACCCACCCCCGCGCCTCGCTCTCCCCGTACGCCCTGCGGCGTGGCGGGATCCCCGGCGGGGCTCACTTTGAGCCCGGCGTCCGGGGGTCCGGGGGCTCAGCCCCCAGCTCGTTCCAATCGCACCGCGCACACCTTGAACTCCGGCATGCGCGACGTCGGGTCCAGCGCCGGATTCGTCAGCGTGTTGGCGCGGCCCTCGCCCGGCCAGTGGAACGGCATGAAGACCGTGTCCGGCCGGATCGCGTCGGTGACCCGGGCCGGTGCGACCGCCCGCCCCCGGCGGGACACGACGGCCACCGGCTCCCCGTCGGCCACCCCCACCCGCGCGGCCAGATGCGGGTGCAGCTCGACGAACGGCCTTGGCGCCGCGGCGTTCAGCTCGGCGACCCGCCGGGTCTGCGCCCCGGACTGGTACTGCGCGACGACCCGTCCGGTCGTCAGCACGACGGGATACTCGGCGTCGGTCTCCTCCCCGGCCGCCCGGTGCACCACGGGCACGAACCGCGCCCGGCCGTCCGGCGTCGCGAACCGGTCCAGGAACAGCCGCGGGGTTCCGGGGTGGGTGTCCCGGACGGGGGCCGCCGCCTCCGGGCAGGGCCAGAAGACGCCGTTCTCCTCCTCCAGCCGCCGGTAGCTGATGCCCGAATAGTCGGCCGGCCCGCCCGCCGACGCCCGGCGCAGTTCCGCGAAGACCTCCTCCGCGTCCGTCGGGAACCCCTTCTCATGGCCCAGCAGCCCGGCCAGTCCGTGCAGCAGCTCCAGGTCGCTCCGTACCCCCACCGGAGGTGTGATCGCCCGGCGCCGCAGCAGCACCCGCCCCTCCAGGTTCGTCATCGTCCCCGTCTCCTCCGCCCACTGGGTCACCGGGAACACGACGTCCGCCAGCTCCGCCGTCTCCGACAGCACCACGTCCGCGACGGCGAGGAAGTCGAGCCCCCGCATCCGTTCCTCGATGTGCGCGGCGCGCGGCGCCGAGACCACCGGGTTGGAGCCCATCAGCAGCAGCGCCTTCACGTCCTGGCCCAGCGCGTCGAGCAGTTCGTACGCACTGCGCCCCGGGCCGGGCAGCGAGTCGGGGTCGACTCCCCACACCCGCCCCACATGCGCCCGCGCCGCCGGGTCGTCGAGTTTGCGGTACCCGGGCAGCTGGTCGGCCTTCTGGCCGTGCTCGCGGCCGCCCTGCCCGTTGCCCTGCCCGGTCAGGCAGCCGTAGCCGGAGAGCGGCCGGCCCGCCTTCCCCGTCGCGAGGGCGAGATTGATCCATGCGCCGACCGTGTCCGTGCCCTTCGACTGCTGCTCGGGGCCGCGCGCCGTGAGCACCATCGCGGTGGGCGCGTCGCAGAACATCCGTACCGCCTCGCGCAGCTGCGGCACGCCGACCCCGGTGAGCCGCTCGACCAGCTCGGGCCAGTGCGCCATCGCGGCCGCCCTGGCCTCCTCCCACCCGGTCGTACGCTCTCGGATGAACTCCTCGTCCGTACGGCCCTGCGCCACCACCAGGTGCAGCAGCCCGAGCGCGAGCGCCAGATCGGTTCCGGGCCGCGGTGCGAGATGCAGATCGGCCTGCTCGGCCGTCCTCGTACGGCGCGGATCGACGACGATCAGCGTGCCGCCGTTCTCCTTCAGCTCGGTCAGATAGCGCAGCGCGGGCGGCATCGTCTCGGCGAGGTTCGAGCCGACGAGGATGACGCAGCCGGTGCGCGGAATGTCCTCCATCGGGAACGGCAGCCCCCGGTCGAGACCGAACGCCCGCTGGTGCGCGGCCGCCGCGGACGACATGCAGAAGCGGCCGTTGTAGTCGATCTGCGAGGTGCCGAGCACGACCCGGGCGAACTTCCCGAGCGCGTACGCCTTCTCGTTCGTCAGGCCCCCGCCGCCGAACACCCCTACGGCGTCCGCGCCGTGCACCGCGCGGGTCCGCCGCAGTCCGTCGGCCGTGGCCCGCAGGGCCTCCTCCCAGGTGGCCGGTTCGAGCCTGCCTGTGGCGGGGCGTCGGACCAGGGGCCCGATCAGCCGTACCTGGGAGGAGAGCACCGCGGGTGCCGTACGTCCCTTGCCGCACAGGGCGCCCCGGTTCACGGGGAAGTCCGTGCGTTCCACGACCTCGACGGTCCCCGTCTCCTCGGCGCGCAGGTTCATGCCGCACTGCAGAGAGCAGTAGGGGCAGTGAGTGGGAACGAGCGCGGAGGCGGGGGCCGGTGCAGGGGACATGGCACTCAGCGTGCTTCGTCCGTGTTACGGCGGCGGGCTCGGCGCATTACGGCTTCGGTACGCACACCTCCGCCCGCGCCGCCCGGCACGGTGAGCCGCTCAGGGCGTGGCGGCGGCCGAGGCCAGGGCCTTGGTGACGCCCGGCTCCTGCGGGCCGAGGAACCGCGGGTCCGGTTCGAACGCGACGTCCAGCGCCGCCTTGCCCGCCGCGAACAACTCCCGCGCCCCGCCGTAGTACCAGACCGAGTCGTGCGGCTCGGCGACCCCGACGCCGTACGATTCGATCCCCGCCGCATCGCACAGCGCGATCGCCCGCTTGATGTGGAAGCCCTGCGTCACCAGCACCGCCCGGTCGACCCCGAAGATCTTCTTGGCGCGTACGCACGAGTCCCAGGTGTCGAAGCCCGCGTAGTCGCTGACGATCCGCCCGTCCGGCACACCGCGTGCGGTGAGATACGTGCGCATCGCGTCCGGCTCGTCGTACTCGACCCGGCTGTTGTCCCCGGTCACGAGCACGACCTTGACCTTCCCGGTCCGGTACAGCTCGGCGGCCGCGTCGAGCCGGTGCGCGAGATACGGGGTCGGCCGGCCCTTCCACAGACCCGCGCCGAAGACGACGGCGACATCGCGCGCGGGCACATCGGCGGTGGTGCGGATACGGCTGTCGGCGACCGCGTGCATCCAGGTCGCGGGTGCCAGCGCGAACACGCACCCGAGCATCACTGCCTGCACGGCACGCCGCTGCCCGCGCCTGCTCCTCGGCAGGAGCGCGAGCGTACGCCGCGCGAGCGTGCGCGGCGTGAGCCCGCGGAGTGAGAGCGTGCGCAGTGAGCGCTTGCGCATGGATGACCCCCTGGTCCCTCGGTTCACCTCGTCCGACGCCGTCGGAGGCGCATCGGTTCACCACACCACGTCGATGTGATCGGCGGAACTCGTCCGTGCCCCGTCACGGCGTACGCACCAGGCCCCCGCCCGCGGATCCGGCCCGATCCGGAGGAAGGCCCTGGCCACGTCACCTCTTCGGGGGCACGTCCGCACCACGGACCCCCGAACCGTCGGCCGTGCCCGGCTGCCCCGGGGTGCCGGTGTGGTCCGAACCCGGCCGGCGGGTCCGGCATTATGCAATCCATGACCACTGTGTGGCACGATGCGTACGCCGCCCGTAACAACGCCCAATGGTGCGACACCATGTGCCGCGCGCACGGGGTCTCAGGGGTCTTCGGCGAACGGGCCTGGACCAGCGAGCAGCGCACCCCGCCGCTGTACCCGGACGCCGTGACCCTCACGCCGGACGCCACGGGGCGCGAGGTGCTGGAGCAGGTCGACCGCGAGACGCCGGGCTGTTCGGTCAAGGACAGCTTCGGGCGGCTCGATCTGTCGGCGGACGGATTCGACGTGCTCTTCGAGGCACGGTGGATCCACCGCCCGGCCGTCCTCGCCGCCCCCGTCGCGCCGGACGACGTCACCTGGCGGCCGGTCAGGACGGTGCGGAACCTGGTCGAGTGGGATTCGGCATGGGCACAGGGCGACCAGGACCTGGCCGGACTCTTCCGTGCCGAACTCCTCGCCGACCGCTCCACGACGCTGCTCGCGGGGACCACGGACCGCGGCACCCGCACGGTCGCCGGAGCGGTCGTGAGCCGCAGCGAATCCGTCGTGGGAGTCTCCAACCTCTTCGGCACGGACGGAGACCTCGATCGCGCCTGGGCGGGCTGCCTCGCCGCCGTCGCCCGCCTCTGGCCCGGCATGCCCGTCGCCGGCTACGAACACGGCGACTCCCTGACCGCGGCCATCCAGCAGGGCTTCGTACCGGGCACGACGCTGCGGGTCTGGCTCGCGAGCTGAGGAGCCGCCCGACCCGGCCCGGCCTCCGG
>NZ_JBSGZO010000062.1:7406-28228 GCF_053611045.1 Streptomyces sp. NPDC054841
GCCCACCCGGACACGTCGCCCGGCCCGGCCTCCGGCCCACCCGGACACGTCGCCCGGCCCGGCCTCCGGCCCACCCGGACACGTCGCCCGGCCCGGCCTCCGGCCCACCCGGACACGTCGCCCGGCCCGGGGCACGATCGAATGTCCGCGGTCCGGCGGCCGGCGGGGCTGACAACGCCGCCCTCGAGCCGGTGAGGGCGTGGAAAACACCCGTCACTCCTGCGCAACGAGGCCGCAACCTGCGCCCGCCAGGATCGGTTCATGACGGAGTCGGCACACCCTCGCGAGTCCCTGGCCCCGAACACGCCGCCCCTCGACACCACCGCGCAACTGCTCACCCGCATCACCGCGCAGCTCGGGGCACAGCTCAGTCATGTCCAGCTCAACGGAGTGCGCAGACCTATGACTTCTTCCCGTGAAAGCACCGCAGACCCGTTCATAGCCGGCTCCGGACAGACCCCGAGTCCCCCGCCGCCCGCCACCCACCGGCCCCCGGCCGCGCAGCTCGCCCCGGACCTCGCCGCGGACTTTGCCGCAGGCCCTGCCCCCACCCTCGTCGCCGTCGCCCACGGCAGCCGGGACCCGCGCGCCCTGCACACCGTCAGCAGGCTGCTCGACCGGGTCCGGGAGCTGCGACCCGGTCTCGACGTACGGCTCGGGCACATCGAGCTCGACGAACCGCTGCTGCCCGACACCCTCGCCGCCCTCGGCGACCGCGAGGCCGTGCTCGTACCGCTGCTGCTCGGCCGCGGCTACCACGTGAAGCAGGACATTCCCGCCGCCGTCGCCGACGCGCCGCGACTGCGTGCCCGGATCGCCCCGCCGCTCGGCCCGCATCCGCTGCTCGTCGAGGCGCTGTACGCCCGCCTCGTCGAAGCGGGGTGGCGCACCGCGGACGGCATCAGCCGCAGCGCCGGGGTGGTGCTCGCCGCGGCCGGTTCGCGCGATCCCGAGTCGGCCGCGGACGCCCGCCTCACCGCCGCGATGCTGGGCGAGCGCCTCGGCGGGGTGCCCGTCGTCCCGGCCTACGCCTCCTCCGCCGTCTCGCCCAGCGTTCCCGAGGCACTGCGCGCGCTGGCCGCACGTGGTCGGCACCGGACGGCGGTCGCCTCCTACTTCACCGCCCCCGGGCGGTTCGCCACGGACGCCGCGGCCGCCGCCCCGTGGACCGCCGCCGCGCCCATCGGCGCCCACCCCGCGCTCGCGCGGCTCGTGCTGCATCGCTACGACGAGGCGCAGGCCGCGCCGTCCGTGGGCGGCAGGCGCCAACTGGTCACCGCCTGAGCCACGCTGTCGGCGACTGCGGTTACCGTCAGGAGCATGGAAGGCACCACGGGCACCACCACCGACCCCTGCGACTACGACGACGCCGCCACCGCGCGCTGGGCCGCCGAGCCGGACAAGCGCCCCGGCCGCACGGCCTTCCAGCGCGACCGCGCGCGCGTGCTGCACTCCGCGGCACTGCGCCGGCTCGCCGGCAAGACCCAGGTGGTGACGCCCGGCTCGCGCAGCGCGGCCTGGGACCCCAGTCCGCGTACGCGGCTGACGCACTCCCTGGAATGCGCCCAGGTCGGCCGGGAACTGGGAGCGGCGCTCGGCTGCGACCCCGATCTGGTCGAGACCGCCTGCCTCGCCCACGACATGGGCCACCCGCCGTTCGGGCACAACGGCGAGCAGGCCCTCAACGACGTCGCCAAGGACTGCGGCGGCTTCGAGGGCAACGCCCAGTCGCTCCGGCTGCTCACCCGCATCGAGCCCAAGCGCTTCGTCCACTCCGGGGCGTCCGGCGAGCTGATCAGCGTCGGCCTCAACCTCACCCGCGCGGCCCTCGACGCCGCGACCAAGTACCCCTGGGCGCGCGGCGGACATCCCACCGACCCCGGTTCGCCGAAATTCGGGGTGTACGAGGACGACCTGCCGGTCTTCGAATGGGTCAGGGAAGGCGCCCCGGCCCACCGCAAGTGCTTCGAGGCGCAGGTCATGGACTGGTCCGACGACGTGGCCTACTCGGTCCACGACTTCGAGGACGGCCTGCACGCCGGCCACATCGATCCGAACATGCTCTTCTCCGAGGCCGAGCGGAGCGAGATCTGGACGGTGGCCATCGGACGCTACGTCGCCGAGGACACGGATCCGCAGGAGCTGGCCGACGCCCTGGACCGCCTCGTCGACCAGGAGTGGTGGCCGCACGGCTACGACGGCTCCGCCGTCGCCCAGGCCCGCCTCAAGGACGCGACCAGCCAGCTGATCGGCCGGTTCTGCCTGGCCGCCGAGGGCGCCACCCGGCAGGCGTACGGCACCGGCCGGCTCACCCGGTACGCCGCCGAGCTCGTCGTCCCGCACGAGGCCCATCTGGAGTGCGCCGTCCTCAAGGCGGTCGCGGACCGCTATGTGATGCAGCGCGCCGAGCAGGAGGCGCTCCGCGCGGACCAGCGCATCGTCGTCGCCGAGCTCGCCGACGCGCTCGTCGCCCGCGCACCGGAGGGCCTGGACCCGCAGTTCCGCGCCATGTTCGAGGCCGCGGCCGACGACCGCGCCCGTAAGCGGGTCATCGTCGACCAGATCGCGTCCCTCACGGACGACTCGGCCCGCACCCTGCACGCCCGGCTGGCACTGCGCAGGCCGTGATCCCCCCCGGCGGAACGGCCGGAACCGACACGCCCACCCAGGTCCCCCTCTTCCGCCATCACGCTCCGTGCGGGACGCTCGCAGCCAGTCGGCGTAGCGTGCTGTGTTATCCGGGGTGACAGCCCTTGGACCCCCGGCAGTAAACAAGGAGGCATCAAGTGGTCGACGCGCATCGGACTTTCGTCATCGTGGGCGGGGGACTCGCCGGGGCCAAGGCGGCGGAGACCCTCCGCGCCGAGGGGTTCACCGGCCGGGTGATCCTGATCGGTGACGAACGCGACCACCCTTACGAACGCCCGCCCCTCTCCAAGGGCTATCTGTCCGGCAAGGAGGAGCGCGACAGCGTCTTCGTCCACGAGCCGGCCTGGTACGCCCAGAACGACGTCGAGCTCCACCTCGGCCAGCCCGTCACCGCCATCGACCGCGAGAGCCGGTCCGTACGCCTCGGCGACGGCACCACGGTCAACTACGACAAGCTGCTGCTCGCCACCGGTGCCGAGCCGCGCCGCCTCGACATCCCCGGTACGGGCCTGGCGGGCGTCCACCATCTGCGCCGCCTCGCCCACGCGGACCGGCTACGGCAAGTTCTCGCCACACTCGGCCGTGACAACGGCCATCTGCTGATCGCCGGAGCCGGCTGGATCGGCCTGGAGGTCGCGGCCGCCGCCCGTGGCTACGGCGCCGAGGTCACGATCGTCGAGCCGGAGCCCACCCCGCTGCACCAGGTCATCGGCCCCGAGCTGGGCCAGATCTTCGCCGACCTGCACCGCGAGCACGGCGTCCGCTTCCGCTTCGGCGTCCGCCTCACCGAGATCACCGGCCAGGACGGAATGGTCCTCGCCGCCCGCACGGACGACGGTGACGAGCACCCCGCCCACAGCGTCCTCGCCGCGATCGGCGCGGCGCCGCGCACCGGACTCGCCGAAACCGCGGGACTCGCCCTCGTCGACCGTGCCCACGGGGGCGGCGTCGCCGTCGACGCGTCGCTGCGCACCTCCGACCCCGACATCTACGCGGCGGGCGACGTCGCCGCCGTCCACCACCCGCTCCTCGGCATCCGCCTCCGCGTCGAACACTGGGCCAACGCGCTGAACGGCGGCCCGGCCGCAGCCCGCGCCATGCTCGGCAAGGAGGTCTCCTACGACCGGATCCCGTACTTCTTCTCCGACCAGTACGACCTCGGCATGGAGTACTCGGGCTGGGCGCCGCCCGGCTCGTACGACCAGGTCGTGCTCCGCGGCGATGTGGGCAAGCGCGAGTTCATCGCCTTCTGGCTGAAGGACCGCAAGGTACTGGCCGGGATGAATGTGAACGTGTGGGATGTGACGGAGGACATCCAGGGCCTCATCCGCTCCGGCGCGCCCGTGGACACCGACGCCCTGGCCAACCCGGCCACTCCGCTGAGTGCTGTCACACCGGCCCCGTAGCGCATCTCGCGGGGGGCCACCGCCGGACTCCCGGTCCCGTGCTGCGTCTCGCGGGGGGCCACCCTCGGACTCCCGGTCCCGTGCTGCGTCTCGCGGGGGGCCACCCTCGGACTCCCGGTCCCGTGCTGCGTCTCGCGGGGGCCACCCCCCGGACCCCGGCCCGTGCTGCGTCTCCCGGGGGCCACCCCCCGGACCCCCGGCCCGTAGAATCCTCGCGTGGCAGGCAGGATCAACGATGACGACGTGAAGGCGGTACGGGACGCGGTCCCGATCGACTCCGTCGTGTCCGAATACCTCCAGCTGCGCAACGCGGGCGGCGGCAACCTCAAGGGTCTGTGTCCCTTCCACGACGAGAAGTCCCCCTCCTTCCAGGTCAGTCCGAGCAAGGGCCTCTTCCACTGCTTCGGCTGCCAGGAGGGCGGGGACACCCTCACCTTCGTGATGAAGGTCGACCATCTGTCGTTCTCCGAGGCCGTCGAACGGCTCGCCGCCAAGGCCGGGATCACGCTGCGGTACGAGGAGGGCGGTTACAACCCGAGCCACCAGCGCGGCGAGCGCATCCGCCTCGTCGAGGCCCACCAGGTCGCGGCCCAGTTCTATGTGGAGCAGCTCGACAGCGCGGAGGCCGAGATCGGCCGGAAGTTCCTCGCCGAGCGCGGCTTCGACCAGGCCGCGGCCCAGCACTTCGGCGTGGGATACAGCCCGGCCGGCTGGGACCACCTGACCCGCTTTCTCCGCGGAAAGGGCTTCTCCGACAAGGAACTCGTCCTCTCGGGGCTGTCCCAGGAGGGCCGCCGCGGCCCCATCGACCGCTTCCGCGGCCGGCTGATGTGGCCGATCCGCGATATCTCGGGCGACGTCGTCGGCTTCGGCGCGCGCAAGCTCCGCGACGACGACAACGGCCCGAAGTACCTGAACACCCCGGACACGGCGATCTACAAGAAGTCCCAGGTGCTGTACGGCATCGACCTGGCGAAGAAGGAGATCGCCAAGTCCAGTCGCGCCGTCGTCGTCGAGGGATACACGGACGTGATGGCCTGCCATCTCGCCGGCGTGACGACCGCGATCGCGACCTGTGGCACCGCCTTCGGCGGCGACCACATCAAGATCCTCCGCCGGCTGCTGATGGACAACGGCAGCGCAAAGGTGATCTTCACCTTCGACGGTGACGCGGCCGGACAGAAAGCCGCGCTCAGGGCCTTCGAGGACGACCAGAAGTTCGCCGCCGAGACGTTCATCGCGGTCGCACCGGACGGCATGGACCCGTGCGAGCTGCGCCTCGCCAAGGGCGACGAGGCCGTACGTGAACTGGCGGAGCCGCGCAACCAGCTCTTCGAGTTCGCGATCCGCCAGATCGTGAAGAACTACGACCTGGAGACCCCGGTCGGCCGGGCCGCCGCGCTGGACGAGGCCGCGCCGATCGTCGCCCGGATCAAGAACAGCGCGTCGCAGCACGAGGTCGCCGTCCAGCTCGCCGGGCTCCTCGGCATCCTCGACACCCAGTTCGTGGTCAAGCGCGTCGCCCAGCTCGCGCGCTGGGCGCGGGATCGCGGCGGCCAGGGTCCGGCGCCCGCGCGCCAGGCACCTTCGTACGACACCGGGCGCCCCGCCGCGCAGCCCAGCGGCCCCGCGCTCAATCTCCGCAGTCCCGCCCACCGCACCGAGCGCGAGCTGCTGAAGCTCGCCCTCCAGCACCCCGCGCTGGTCTCGCCGGCGTTCGACGCGTACGGGGACGACGAGTTCACCGCACCGCCGTACGCCGCCGTACGCCAGGCCATCACCGAAGCGGGCGGCGCCGAGCAGGGCGTCCCCGACGCACCCGGCTATCTGGCCAGGGTCCGCGACGCCGCGCCCAACGACACCGTCCGCGCGATGATCACCGAGCTCGCGGTGGAGGCGGTGCACTCGCGCACCGTCGACGAGACCTACGCGGGCTTCCAGCTCGTACAGGTCCGCCTCCGCGCGGTCGACCGCCGCATCCGCGACGTCCAGGGCACTCTGGCGCGGCTCGGCGCGCATGCCGACCCGGAGCACCTCGCAGCCGTCCAGAACGAGCTGTGGGTGCTCCAGCAGTACGGCCAGTCGCTCCGGAACCGGGGCGCGGAGGCACTCTGAGCACCGGGGGCCTGAGCCCCCGCCCCGCCGGGGCCCCCGCCCCCGTCCCCGCCGGGGCCTGGAAACGTGCCGGTTCCCGTCGGCGCAGCCGGGGTGTCCGTCCTCAAACGCCGGACGGGCTGAAATCGCCCCCGCCGCCTCGTAAGCCCCGGCCCCGTAACCGCCCGGTCACGGACCGGCCTCGCTGTGCTGTCCCGGGGGCGACCCCCGGACCCCCGGCCGCCTCGTGAGCCCCGGCCCCGTAACCGACCGGTCACGGACCGGCCTCGCTGTGCTGTCCCCGGGGCGACCCCCGGACCCCCGGCCGCCTCGTGAGCCCCGGCCCCGTAACCGACCGGTCACGGACCGGACTCAAAAAGTCACCGCACGCCCCTCGTGGCAGTGATGTGTCGTACCCCACACTGGGGTGCGGTGCCTGAGTCCTCGGAGCGCGGCCGGCCCACGACAGGTGGGCCACTCACCCCCGCGGATCCGCTCATCGTGTACGGGACGGACAGCGGCCCGGCCGCCGTCCCCGTCCCGCTGCCGCCTGCCCCCGAACCGGCAGCGCCCAACGTGGAGGTCGCCCCCGTGCAGACCCGGACCCTGACAGAAGCCGATCCGATCACGGCCGTTCCGCCGCAGAGCCGGGCAGCGCACCATCCCGAGGCCGGCGAGTCCCCGGTCCCCGAAGCAGAGGTTCCGGACATCCCCGAGCCACCCGAGCCGGTGGCCCGGGTCGAGCAGGGCGCCAGTCCCTCGTCCGACCTCTTCCGTCAGTACCTCAGGGAGATCGGCCGGATCCCTCTCCTCACCGCAGTCGAGGAAGTGGATCTCGCCCGACGCGTCGAAGCGGGCCTGTTCGCCGAGGCGAAGCTGAGCAACGCCCCGGATCTGGACTCCCAGCTCGCCCTCGATCTCGACAAGCTCGTCGTCATGGGCCGGATGGCCAAGCGCCGCCTCATCGAGGCCAACCTCCGCCTCGTCGTCTCCGTCGCCAAGCGGTACGTCGGCCGCGGGCTGACCATGCTCGACCTCGTCCAGGAGGGCAACCTCGGCCTGATACGCGCGGTCGAGAAGTTCGACTACGCGCGCGGCTACAAGTTCTCGACGTACGCGACCTGGTGGATCCGCCAGGCCATGTCCCGGGCCCTCGCCGACCAGGCCCGGACCATCCGCGTCCCCGTCCATGTCGTCGAACTCATCAACCGGGTTGTCCGGGTCCAGCGCCGCATGCTCCAGGAGCGCGGCTACGAACCGAGCGCCGAAGAGGTCGCCGCCCAGCTCGACCTCGCGCCCGAGCGGGTCGGCGAAGTGCTGCGGCTCGCGCAGGAACCGGTGTCCCTGCACGCACCCGTCGGCGAGGAGGACGACGTCGCACTCGGCGACCTCATCGAGGACGGCGACGCCGCTTCCCCCGTCGAATCGGCGGCGTTCCTCCTGCTGCGCGAGCACCTGGAGGCGGTGCTCTCCACCCTCGGAGAGCGCGAGCGCAAGGTCGTCCAGCTCCGGTACGGACTGGCCGACGGGCGGCCCCGCACCCTGGAGGAGATCGGACGGATCTTCGGCGTGACGCGCGAACGCATCCGCCAGATCGAGTCCAAGACCCTCAACAAGCTGCGGGACCACGCCTTCGCGGACCAGCTGCGCGGCTACCTGGACTGAGCGTCGCCGTCGCCGTCGCCGTCGGACGGCTGTGCGTCGCGCTTGTTCCGCGCTTCGTAGCTCGCTCCGAAAGCGACGCCCAGGCACATGCCCATCCCGATGCCCAGTCCCAGGTTGTCGAAGGCGAACCCGATCGGGACCCCGAGGGCCATGCCCAGCGGGATCCCGAGCGCCACCCCCGTGCCTGCCTGCTTCTTCATCCGGTCTCCCCGTTTCTCCGTCGTTCCCCGTCGTCCCCGGCGTTCCCCGTAGGACGTTGTCGGTCGTCGTGCGTCAGTCGACCTCGGCCACGGCCTGGGCGAACTGCGCGGAGTACAGGCGCGCGTACGCACCATTCGCCAGCAACAGCTCGTCATGCGTGCCCTGTTCGACGATGGAGCCATTCTCCATCACCAAGATCACGTCCGCGTCCCGGATCGTGGAGAGCCGGTGCGCGATCACGAACGACGTACGGCCATGGGCGAGCCGCGCCATCGCCTTCTGGATCAGCACCTCGGTACGGGTGTCGACCGAGCTGGTCGCCTCGTCGAGCACCAGGATCACCGGGTCGGACAGGAACGCCCGCGCGATGGTGATCAGCTGCTTCTCGCCCGCGCTGACGCCCGAGCCGTCGTCGTCGATGACGGTGTCGTACCCGTCCGGAAGGGTCCGGATGAAGCGGTGGGCATGGGCCGCCCGTGCCGCCTCCTCGATCTCCTCGCGCGTGACCTCACGCGAGGTCCCGTACGCGATGTTCTCGGCGATCGTCCCGCCGAACAGCCACGTGTCCTGCAGCACCATCCCGATCCCGGACCGCAGTTCGTCCCGCGACATCGTCGCGACATCGACGCCGTCGAGGGTGATCCGGCCGCCCGTGACCTCGTAGAACCGCATCAGCAGATTCACGAGCGTGGTCTTGCCCGCGCCCGTCGGCCCGACGATCGCGACCGTCTGTCCCGGCTCGACCTGCAGCGACAGATCCTCGATGAGGGGCTTCTCCGGGTCGTAGCGGAACGACACCTTCTCCAGCGCGACCGCTCCGCTCAGCTCCCCCGGACGGGCTCCGACCACCGGGTCGGGCGCCTGCTCGTCAGCGTCGAGCAGCTCGAAGATCCGCTCGGCGGAGGCGACGCCGGACTGCACCAGGTTCGCCATCGACGCGACCTGTGTCAGCGGCATCGAGAACTGCCGCGAGTACTGGATGAAGGCCTGGACATCGCCGATGGACAGGGTGCCGGACGCGACCCGCAGCCCGCCCACCACGGCCACCAGGACGTAGTTCAGGTTCGATATGAAGAACATCAGCGGCTGCATGACCCCGCTGTTGAACTGCGCCCGGAAACCGGCCTCGTACAGCGCCTCGTTCTGCTCGGCGAACTCCTTCGCGGACTCGTCCTGCCGCCCGAAGACCTTCACCAGCGCATGGCCGGTGTACATCTCCTCGACATGGGCGTTGAGCCGGCCCGTGGACTTCCACTGCTGCACGAACTGCGGCTGCGAGCGCTTGCCGACCCTCGTCGCCACGACGACCGACAGCGGCACGGTCACGAGCGCGACCAGCGCCAGCAGCGGCGAGATCCAGAACATCATCGCCAGCACACCGACGATCGTCAGAGCCGAGTTGATCAGCTGACCCATCGACTGCTGCATGGTCTGCGAGATGTTGTCGATGTCGTTCGTCGCGCGGCTCAGCACCTCGCCGCGCTTGGCCCTGTCGAAGTACGACAGCGGCAGCCGCGACAGCTTCGCCTGTACGTCCTCACGCATCCGGAACATGGTGCTGTTGATCACCCGGATCGACATACGTGTCGACACCAGCATCAGCAGCCCGGCCGCCACGTACACGGCGAGCGCCACCAGCAGCACGTTCCCGACCGCGGTGAAGTCGATGCCGTGCCCGGGGGTGAAGTCCACCCCGGAGAGCATGTCGGCGAGTCCCCCGTCGCCCTGCTTCCGCAGGCCCTCGATGGCCTGCTCCTTCGTCGTGCCGCTCGGTATCTCGCGGCCGACGACCCCGGCGAAGACCAGGTCGGTCGCTTTGCCCAGGATCCAGGGCCCGACCACCGACAGCGCCACGCTCAGCACACCGGCCGCGAGCATCACCCAGAGCGTGACCCGCTCCGGGGCGAGCTGCCGAAGCAGTCGTTTGCCCGAGCCCTTGAAGTCCATGGACCGCTCACCGGACTGGCCCATCATCATGCGTCCGCCAGGACCGGCCATCAGGCAGCCTCCGCCTCGGTCAGCTGGGAGAGCACGATCTCCCGGTACGTCTCGTTGCCCGCCATCAGCTCGTGATGGCGGCCGGTTCCCACCACACGCCCCTCGTCGAGGACCACGATCCGGTCGGCGTCCCGGATCGTCGACACGCGCTGGGCGACGATCACGACGGTCGATTCGGCCGTCTCCAGCGACAGCGCCCCGCGCAGCGCGGCGTCCGTCGCGTAGTCCAGCGCCGAGAACGAGTCGTCGAAGAGATAGATCTCCGGCCGCTGCACCAGCGTCCGCGCGATCGCGAGCCGCTGCCGCTGTCCGCCGGACACATTGGTGCCGCCCTGCGCGACGAGCGCGTTCAGCCCGCCTTCCAGCTCGCGTACGAAGTCGGCGGCCTGCGCCACTTCCAGCGCGTGCCACAGCTCCTCGTCGGTCGCGTCGGGGTTCCCGTACCGCAGATTCGTCGCGACGGTCCCGGAGAAGAGGTACGGCTTCTGCGGGACGAGCCCGACGGTCCGCGCCATCAGCGCCGGCTCCAGCTCCCGTACGTCCACGCCGTCGACGAGAACCTCGCCTCCGGTGACGTCGAACAGTCGCGGGACGAGCCCGAGCAGGGTCGACTTGCCGCTGCCCGTCGACCCGATGATCGCGGTCGTCTCGCCGGGCGTGGCGACCAGGTCCACATCGCGCAGTACGGACTCCTCGGCGCCGGGGTAGCGGAAGTCCGCACCCCGCACCTCGAGATGACCGCGGCGCGCGAGTTCACGTACGGGAGAGACCGGCGGCACGACGCTGGACTCCGTCGCCAGGACCTCCTCGATGCGCTCGGCGCAGACCTCGGCGCGCGGCACCATCATGAACATGAAGGTGGCCATCATGACCGCCATGACGATCTGCATCAGATAGGCGAGGAACGCGGTGAGCGCGCCGATCTGCATGCCGCCGCTGTCGATACGGTGGGCGCCGAACCAGACGACCGCGATGCTCGACACGTTCACCACCGTCATGACGACCGGGAACATCAGCGCCATCAGCCGGCCGGTCGACAGGCCCACGTCCGTCAGCTCGGTGTTCGCGCCGCGGAACCGGTCCTGCTCGTACGTGTCCTTCACGAAGGCCCTGATCACCCGGTTGCCGGTGATCTGCTCGCGCAGCACGCGGTTCACCGTGTCGAGCCGTTCCTGCATGGTCCGGAACAGCGGCCGCATCTTCCGCACGATCAGCGACACGGCGATGCCCAGCACCGGAACCACCGCGAGCAGTACCGCGGACAACGGCACATCGAGACTGAGTGCCATGGCGATGCCACCCACGCACATGATCGGCGCGGAGACCATCAAGGTGAACGCCATCAGCACCAGCATCTGGACCTGCTGGACGTCGTTGGTCGTCCGGGTGATGAGGGACGGCGCACCGAAATGCCCGACCTCGCGGGCCGAGAACGACTGCACCCGCTCGAAGACGGCGGCCCGGACGTCCCGGCCGAGCGCGGCGGCGGTGCGGGCGCCGTAGTACACGGCCCCGATGTTGCACACAACCTGGACCACGCTGACGCCGATCATGAGAGCGCCGAATGTCAGGATGTAGCCGGTATCTCCATTTACGACACCGTTGTCAATGATGTCGGCGTTCAGCGTGGGCAGATAGAGGGTGGCGCCGGTCTGCAGCAGTTGCAACGCCACCAGCAGGGCGATCGGTTGTCGGTACGGATGGAGGAACGTCCGGAGGAGTCGTATGAGCACGCGCGGCTGTCTCTCAGGTCGGCGTCAAGTCGTGGGGTCGGCCCCAATACTCCGACACTCGACCACCCTCTGCCCAAGGGATTTCGCCAAGGCCCGGTCAAGAACGCGCGTGCGACGACGGTCAGACGTTGAACGCCCCCGGGTGGAGCTGCTCGCGCGTCGCGGTGTACTGCTGCCGCACCGCCTGCCCCACCGCCAGCTCCTCACCCGGCTCGAACACCTGCGCAGCCGCGCCCTGCCAGGCCGGCGGGCTGTGCGGGGCGAGCGTGCCCTGCGCCACACCGAGCGCCCAGGCGGCCTGCCGGGCCGCTC
The DNA here is from genome assembly GCF_053611045.1 of Streptomyces sp. NPDC054841. NCBI lineage: Bacteria > Bacillati > Actinomycetota > Actinomycetes > Kitasatosporales > Streptomycetaceae > Streptomyces > Streptomyces sp. NPDC054841. The sequence continues at coordinate 19,465 of NZ_JBSGZO010000062.1, forward strand.
CGAGCGCCGCGTAGTCGGCGGGCTGCGGTACGACGACCTGCGCGCCGAAGATCGAGGGCGCCGCGGCCTGTACGGCGGGGAGTTCGGCGGCCTGCCCCAGCAGGAACACCCGTCGTACGTCCACGCCCCGCCCGCGCAGTACGTCCAGTGCGTCGGCGAGCGAGCACAGCATGCCTTCGAACGCCGCCCGCGCGAGATGCTCGGGCTTCATCGACTCGCGCCGCAGCCCGCTGAGGGTGCCCGCGGTGTGCGGCAGATGCGGGGTGCGCTCGCCCTCCAGATAGGGGAGCAGCACCAGACCGGAGGCGCCGGGGGTGGACTTCAGGGCCAGCGCGGACAGTTCGGCCAGGTCCTCGGTGCCGAGCATCTCGGCAGTGCCGCGCAGGACCCGTACGGCATTGAGCGTGTGCACGACCGGCAGGTGCATACCGGTCGCATCGGCGAAGGACGTGATCATCCCCGACGGATCGGCCAGCGCCTCGTGGTGCACGGCCATCACGGACCCGGAGGCCCCCAGCGACACCACCGCGTCCCCGGTCCCGAGACCCAGGCCGAACGCGGCGGCCATCGTCTCGCCGGTGCCCGCGGAGATCAGCAGTCCCTCCGGCGTCGTCCCGGCGGCATCGGAAGGACCCAGCACCTCGGGCAGCGCGGCCTGGTGACCGAGCGCCAGCTCAACCAGATCCGGCCGGTACGAGCCCGTACGCGCCGACCAGTACCCGGTCGCGGACGCCGCACCCCGGTCCGTCGTCCTGCGCGCGGGCCTGCCCAGCAGCTGCCACACCAGCCAGTCGTGGGGCTGCATCACCAGCGCGGTGCGCCTGGCCGCCTCCGGCTCGGTGCGCGCCAGCCAGCGCAGCTTCGCCACGGGCAGTCCGGACTGCGGTACGCAGCCGACGGCCTCGGCCCATGCCTGCCGCCCGCCGAACGCCTCGATCAGATCCGCCGCCGCGACCTGCGCCCGTTTGTCGTTCCCGACCAGCGCGGTCCGCACCGGCGCGCCCGCCGCGTCCAGCGGCACCAGCCCGTACTGCTGCGCGGACACACCGATGGCCTGCACGCCTTCCAGCAGCCCCCCGGCCGCCGCCTCACCCAGCGACAGCAGCCACGCCTGCGGATCGACGTCGGTGGCTTTCGCCTCGACGGGATGCGGTGCGTATCCCTGGCGCAGCACGGCGCCCGTGTCCGTGTCGCAGACGACGATGCGAGTGAATGCGGACGAACTGTCCAGCCCGGCGACTATCCCCATGTCATCAGATTCTGCCGCACGCGGGGCCGAGGTCACGCGCGGACCGGCTCACGCATCGGCGTGGGCGGCGGGCGGGGGGCCACGACGGACCCGGCCGGGGGCCGTGGAGCCGGGTCCGGGGCCGGGTCCGGACCCAGGGCCGGCTCTTGCGTCCAGTCCGGCCGGAAAGGACGCAAGAACCACCGGAAGGGCGCAAGAACCGGGGGCTAGGTGTTGCTCGTGCCCCAGTCGTCCTCGGCGCCCTGGCTCCGCTCGCGCAGCGACCGCACCCGTTCGGCCACCGAGTCGGGCATCCGGTCCCCGACCTTGTCGCTCACGACGTGGTACGCCTTCCCGGCCACCTCGCGACTCGTCTGCGCGGCGGACTCGGCCGCATTGCGCACGGCCGGATTCTGGGCGAACTCCCGTGCGGACTTCTTCAGCTGCTCGTAACGCTCGCGCCCGGCGCGGGTGCCGAGCACGTAGCCCAGGGCAAGCCCGGCGATGAACGTAAGCCGGTAGCGCATGGCTGCCACCCTTCGCCGGCGTCGTCACGGACGCCGGTGTCGATACGGACCATGAGGCTGTGCTGCCCGCCTACCCGCAGGACCCCCTGATCACCCGAAGGGGCATCCGGAGCTCACCACGAGGTCACCGGGGGAACCGATTGGCGGAGCACCCCCCTGCTTGCGCTAATGTATGTGTCGCAGCGAGCGAGCGCCGCCCGGGACGCCCGGGGTAGGTACGTTCGGTGCACACGCAGCAATCCCCTGTAGCTCAATTGGCAGAGCAGCCGGCTGTTAACCGGCAGGTTACTGGTTCGAGTCCAGTCGGGGGAGCGCGATCCCCTGTAGCTCAATTGGCAGAGCATTCGGCTGTTAACCGGAGGGTTACTGGTTCGAGTCCAGTCGGGGGAGCAGTGGTGAAAAGGACCCCTCGGGGTCCTTTTTCCATGTAATCCCCTCTTCATGGAACCGGGCAGGCGGCGGCGAGGTCCTCAAGGTCGTAGCGTCGCCGACCATCCGAAGCAGGAGATCGTATGAGCGGCTATGCTGCGGCAGACGGCGCGCACAAATGTGCGCGACGCGCCGTGAGGGGCGGTAGCTCAGCCGGTTAGAGCAGCGGACTCATAATCCGTCGGCCGTGGGTTCGAGTCCCACCCGCCCCACCGAGCGCCGCAGGTGCAGAAACGATGTGACCTGCGGAAACGCGACAGCTTGGGTCGCCATGGATGCCGTGGCGACCCGCGTTGACCTCTCCGACCAAGATCCAGTGGACGGTCAGTGGACACAGGGTGTCCGAAATGCAATGCATGCCTGGTAGATCCCGCATGGGTTGATATGTGATCGCAGGGGGCAGCCGGTCGTCGCCTGCGGCGGCGTCATGGAGAATCCGGCTTGGTCCTCGAGGACGAGCCAGGCTCCACGGGCCGCCGCGAGTCTTCTGGGCAGGGCCACACCTCCTTGACCCACCCGGGCCACGGCGTCGTCGTCCCGCTCCAATGCGAGTCGGGACCGCAGTCCACCCGGCCCCACGTCCGGTGGTGCGCAGGCCTCGCGCATGATCAGATTCCCTTGCTGGCCAGCCTGCGCAACGTGGTTGGGGTGTCGGTTCCGGAATCGCTACGCGGGCGCGGTGGTGCCGGTCATCTGTGCGGGGACGGCTGCAGCGAGGGTGGTCTCGGCTGGCGGCCCGGGCTCGGGGTCGCCGGGGGCCAGCGGGCGGGGCGTGAACGTGTACGGCCGCGACCCTTTGCGGGAACTCCTTCGTGCCCTCCCGGGAGGCCGCCGATGAACCAACGCGGAACCCTCGACCGATTCTGATACGGATCTTTCAGTAAATGTGCCGAAAATCGTAGCGGGTACTGTGGGTCTCCGGTGGTCCGCCGCGAGGCGGAGAGGCTCTCGTGGCGCCCAGACGGTGATAGGGCTGTGGCTTGCCGCTCTGCGATCCCGCGACCACGGCTGTCGCGGGTTTCGCCCGCTCAGACCCCCTCCCCGCCCGGGAACCAGTCGACCATCTCGTTGTGCAGGTCCAGCGGCTGCTCGTCGGCCGACAGCCAGTCCGTCTCGCCGCGGCGCCATTCGTAGTCACGGTGGCGGGCCGCGATCTCCTCGACGAGTTCGGCGGCGAGCCGGGACGCTTCGTACAGGTCCTGGTCAGTGGACTGGGAGCTGGCGGCGACGATCAGGCCGCGCACCTCGGCAGAGTGACCGTAGCGGAAGGCGCCGGTGCCGAGCAGGTGGGGGTCGGTGTGGACGGAAGTTCCGTTGTTGTGGCCGAGGCGGCGGTGGGCGGCAGCCTTGGCGGCGGCCTTCGGAAGGAACTGACGGGCTTGGTCGCCGACGGTGACGGCGCCGAGGACAGCGTCAGCGTGGCCGGTCCGGGCCTCGGCCGTCGGGTCAAGGACGACGAAGCCCATGGCGAGGCGGGGGTAGGGGCCGCGCGGGGCTTTTCCGGGGGCGGCGGTGTGGTTGCGGAGGATGCTTTCGGCCCGGCGGTTGCCAAGCTCGGTCAGCAGCTCGGTGAGTTCGGTGTCGTTCAGCATGTACGCGTAGGGGTTGCGGCGTACGGCTGCGTGCACGGGCAAGATGCGGTCGGTCATGGGGTTTTCTCCGGTGTGGACGGTCGATGTGCGGGGGACGGTGGCGTCGACTCGCAGAAGAGAAGTGGGGAGTTGGCGGCGCGCGGGTCGTCCGCCCTGGAGCCTCGGTGTGGCGAAGGGGCGCGCTGAAGGTCAACTCACGCCCGTGGCTGAGGTGATCATTCCTGCCCGTCGTCACCATGGCAATGGCGAGAAATCGGGTGGAGGGTGCGGAGAGGTGCGCCATCACGGCGTCTGACCAGCGGTGATGCCTGCCAGGTGGGCGACTCAACTCCGCTGGTTGGGCTGGATCTTGATGTCTCGATGTCGATCTTGACCCTAGTTGAGGCGCTGCATAGTCTCCCGTGCAGCCGCATCAGGTCTAGACCAGCCTCGCGGGGGTATCGGGCTGTTTCCCGTCGGTATATCGATGCATTCCGGCCCGTTTCGTGCCGTGCGTATTTGCGCTGCGCGAAAGGTGACCGGAGATTCGATGAAGCAATGAAGGGTTTGCCGAGAGTGACTACTCAGGTGGTTTCCGGTGTTGTGCAGAAGTTCGCCGAGGATGGATTCGCCGTGGTGGGGGAGGTTATTGCTCCTGGAGAACTCGCGGTGTACAGGGACATTTACGATCGTCTCCTGAGTGGCGACATCGAGTCCGGAGACAAGCGATCGGACCTCGGTTCGCACGTGCCGCGCAAAGAGGGCGTGCGGGAGAACATCACGCAGATCATGTGGCCTTCGGCGCTCTATCCGCCGCTGCGGGAACTTCCGCTGCACGAAAAGGCCCTTGCGGTGGCCCGCGAGCTCATCGGTGACGACGCGGAACTCGACTTCGACATGATGATCCACAAGGCGCCGCACACCGGCGTCCCCACGCCCTGGCACCAGGACGCGGCCTACTGGGTCGACATGCCCGACCACCGTGCCGTGTCGATCTGGGTGGCGCTCGACGATGCCGATCTCGACAACGGCTGCATGTGGTACGGCAAGGGTTCCCACCGGCAGCCGCTGCGACCGCACCGCCCCACCAGCGACGGCAAGAACATCGAGTGCGACTGCTCGGAGGGCGAGGCGGGCGCGACGCCGGTGCCGCTGCCGGCCGGGTCGGCTGTCGCGCACTCCGGGTCCACGCTGCACTACTCGCGCGGCAACACCACGGGCGGCAACCGCCGGGCGTACATCCTCAACTACCGTCCCGCCGCCATGATCCGGCTGGAGCGGGAACAGGGCGCGGACCACGGACTCAACGAGAACGTCCGGCAGGTCCGCAACCCGGGCGCGGCCGAGAACTGACCGGTCCGGCAGGGGTGCGCCCCGCGCGCCGCCCACCGCCCCGTGCAGACATCCCCCCACGCCCGAACGGCCAGAAAGGCAAGCCGTGAACGCTGTCACGCTGACAGGTGCTGTGATGACCCACCCCCGGAGGATTTCCGCCGCCGGGGAAATTGCGGCGAAAGACCCGCAGGGGCGCATTCGCGTCGTCGTGGACCCGGATCCCTCGGGGCCGCCCACCGCACTGCGTACCGCGAATCTGTCCTGGAGTTGTGTCGGGGAATCGGCGACACACCACATTGTCTTCCAGGACGATGTTCTGCTCGCCGATGAATTCTTTGGATACGTGGAGAAGGCCGCTGCCGCTGTTCCGGGCGAGGCGGTCGCCTTCTACGAGGGGTGGGAGGGCCGAAACAGCGGTGTGGTGCGGCTGGCTGGGCTCACAGGTACGCAGTGGGCATACGCGATCGACGAGCATGTTCCGTCTCTCGCGCTGATGCTTCCGGCCGAAGTAGCCCGGGGATACGAGAAGTTCGCGGCCCGGCACGGCGACGGCTGGCCGTACGACGTCGTCATCCAGCGTTATCTGAAGGCACTGGGAATGCCGGTGCGGCTGGCCGTGCCCTGCACGGTCGACCATGACGACGTGCCCAGCCTCGCGGGCAACAGCAAGCACGGGTGGCGGCGGGCAACTCTCTTCTCACAGAAGGCGGTCGAGGTCACGTCGTACGACTGTGCGTCGTTCGACGTCGTGCCGTTCTTTCAATACGGGGAGGCCAGGAGCGCGGTGCGGCTCGGTGGGCGCTGGGAGTGTCTGGACACCGACCGGTACCTGCGCCGTATCGGGCTGGCCGAACGCTGTGACACGGACTTCGCCGCGGCGGGGCAGCCCGGGCTGCCTGAGGCCGTGCGGCGGCAGGTGTGGCTCACGGCCTTCGCGACGGGGTCCGTGTACGCCGGGCTGACTCCGCGGGACCCCGACCCGGAGACGGCAGCGGCGGTGATGGACTCGCTCGGGCCCGGCGGGCTGTGCGAGGAGTACACCGGCGCCGAGCTGCTGTCGATGATTCCGGAGGTCAGAGAGCTTGCGCTGGCCGCCTTTGAGTCCGGGCGGGCAGCCCGGCCAGACCGGGGCGAGACCGTTTCCCCCAAAGCCGCGGGCGTCCTGGTCACCGGGGGCGGCGAGGCCTTCGGCGAGCAGCTGGCGCGGCTGCTCACCGATGCGGGCTGCGGTGCGCAGTACGTCGGGCGGCTCAGTGCCGGGGCGCGCAGCGGTGTGGACGCCGTGATCCACCTCGGTGATCCGGACGGCGGCGTCGGCCCCGTGACCGACATGCTTGCCGATGCCGGGAAGCTGAGTGTACGGCGGCTGATTCATGTGAGTTCGGCGGCCGTGTACCGGGGCGCGGGCGGTGCCGCGTGCGCGGAAGACGCGCTGTCTGCGCGGCCGGACGACGCTCGGGCCGGTGCGTGGTGGGACGGCGAGGAGGCGTGCCGGCGCTGGGGTGCTCAGACCGGCACCCCGGTGCAGGTCGTGCGCCTGGCCGAGCAGGTGGGGCCGCACGCCCCGCTGCGGGGGGTGCTCGCCACGTGGATGCTTCAGGCGTGGACGCGCCGTCCGATGACGCTCATCGAGGGGCGTCTGCACCAGGTGGCCGACCACCGTGATCTTGCCGATGCGCTCGCCGCCGTGCTCGCCGGGCCGGTCCGGGCGCCGATCTACAACGTGGCGTCCGAGCGCTACGACGAGAACGAGTTCGCCGAGCTCGCGGCCGAGACAGCACGGCGTACCCCCTGGGAGCGGGCCACCGGGGCCGACGGACCGTACACGCCGCTCATGACCACCGCGCTGATCACGGCGGACACCGACTGGCGGCCCTCGGCGCCGGTACGCAACGGGGCGCGGGCGCAGGCCCAGTGGCTGGCCTGCGACACCCACGACGACATCCCCGGCGTGACCGGCGTACCGCGGGGGGACGCCGATGCCTGAGGCCGGGAAGCAGCAGGCTCTCCGGGAGCGGGGGAGCGCGGAGCCGGGCATCTTCTCCAGGCAGTACGCCGCCGCGACTACGACGTTCACCGTGGTCATGTTCCTGACCGGGTTCGCCGCGCTGGCCGTGGTGCCCACGCTGCCGACGGCCACCCGGGAGCTTGACGGGGTGTCCCTGTTCCCCATGGTGGCGGGCTGTTTCGTGGCCGCTAGCCTGCTCGGCGGGGTGCTCGGCGGGCACTGGGCTGACCGGTCCGGGGCCCGCCGCCCGCTGGCCCTCGGCATGGTGCTCTCCGTGGTGACGCTGCTCGTCTCGGCGTCCAGCGTGTCCGTCTGGCAACTGGCGGCCGGCCGGTTCGTGGACGGTCTCGCGGCGGGCATGGTCGCGGTGTCGGTGACCACCGCGATCGGCCAGTCGTACCCGGAGTACCTCCGGCCCAGGATGCTCGCGATGATGAGCACCAGCTGGATCATCCCGTCCCTGGCCGGTCCGCCGCTGGCCGGTGTGGTCGCCGAAATGTGGTCATGGCGCACGGTCTTCTACGGACTTGTCGCCCTGACCGCGCTTCCGGCGCTCGCCCTGGTGGTGGTCCTGCGCGGTGCCCCGGCGGGAAGTGCGGCCGGTACCGGGAAGCCGCCCGTCGACGCGCCGTCCGCCGAGGAGCGCGCCGCCCGGCCGCCGCTGCTCATTGCGGCGCTGCTCAGCCTGGGCGCGGCGCTCGGCCAGTACGGGGTGTCGGAGTGGGATGCCCACCATCTCCTCTTCGTCGTCGTCGGCGTCATACTCTTGGTGGTGTTCGCGCCGCGACTGCTGCCCAAGGGGACGTGGCGCAGCGCCCGGGGACTGCCGACCGCGGTGCTGCTCCGGGGGCTGACCTCTGGCACGTACTTCACCGTCGAGGCCCTGGTGCCGCTGATGCTGATCACCGAGCGGCAGGTCACGGCAGTCGCGGTCGGGGTGGCGTTCACCGCCTCCGCGGTGCTGTGGGCGGGGGCCTCCTGGATGCAGGGCAAGTTGCTTCAGCACGTCGCCCGGCACCGGCTCGTCACGGCGGGCGCCCTGATCATGACGGCCTCCATCGGCTTCGCAGTGGCGGGCAGCTTCCAGGGTCTGCCGCCGCTTACCGCCGCGGTGGCCATGCCGCTCGCGGCGATCGGGATGGGCCTGCTCGACCCCTGTGTCACCGTGCTCTCGCTTTCCCACAGCGCCCCGGAACACCAGGGCCACACCACCAGCGCCATGCAGACCAACATGAACCTCGGACAGGTAGTCGTCCTGGCACTCACCACGGCCGTCCTCAATGCCTGCCTGGCCGCGGGCGTCAGCACCCCCGGCGGCTACGCGACCGCGTTTGCGCTGCTGCTCCTGCCGACCCTGCTCGTCGCCCTCCTGGCGGTCCGTGCCCGCAGCGACTGAACCTCTGCCGAGGCTCCCCCTCCCCCTCTTTTCCCTGTCTCCAGCAGTACTTCACCCTTTCGAAAGGGAACGTTGTGCGCACTGATCTTGTCGTAATAGGCCTCGGTTACGTAGGTCTGCCGCTCGCCGTGGAAGCCGGCCGGTCCGGTCTCTCCGTCGTCGGGCTCGACCGTGACGCCGCGACCGTGGCGCGGCTCAACGACGGTGTCTCGCACATCGACGACATCGACGACGCCACCGTGGCCGGCCTGCGGGGCCAGGGCTTCACGG
>NZ_JBSGZO010000063.1:0-27548 GCF_053611045.1 Streptomyces sp. NPDC054841
GGTCGAGGCCGCTCTCAGGGACGGCGCCGCGCCGCAGCGCGTCCACCACGGCGCGCCGCCGCACGGCGCCGACCGGGGTGGCAGCCCCGGATGCTGAAGATCCAAACGCGTTCACCCGAACAGTCTCCCATCCGGCCGCCCACCTGGCCGGACGCCGATGGGAACGCCGGGCCGCCGACACGCGGACCAGGCGGGCCGGGAAACCGGTCCGCCCGCCGCAGCCGCAGTACGCCGATTCACAGCCCGAACTGCTCGATCAGCTGGGCGCGGTGCAGGCGCAGGGTGCGGTTGTCGGGCAGGATCTCCAGGATCTGAGCCCCGTCGTAGTTGAGGAGCTGGGCGAGGGTCGCTGCGAAGCCGGGCGCACGGGTGGCGGGCTGACCCGCTCGTTCGGCAAGAGCGGTCATCGGCAGGGTGCCGGCCTCGACGAGCGCGGCCAGCGCCTTCGGGAGGACGGTCTTGTCGCGTGGCTTACGGGCGAGGAGGTCCAGCTGTGCCTGGTACAGCTCGGTGGCCATGAGGCGCTCGACCAGGGCGACAGCAGGGTCTTCGGACTGGTTGGAGGAAGGTGCGGTCTCAGGCTCGGCCGCAGAGCCGGCGGGTTCCTGCGGTGCAGGGGGCACCACCTCGTCCTCGCCGAACAAACTGATGGCGCCCTCGGGCGCGGGCGGGGCGGCCTTCCTGGTCTGCTTGCGGCGCGGGCTCGCCACCGAGGCGTGAGGCGCGGCACCAGCGTCAGCTTCGTTCTTGGTGCCCGCCTCGACTGCGGCGCCGCCCTCGCCGTCCTCCGTCCACCAGGGGGGCGTCGGGTCGCCCAGCTCCCGCCATCCGGTGGGCGGCTGGCCGCCGAAGGGCAGCAGGGCGAGGAGCGGGATGGTGAACTCGGCGAGGGTCGCCCCACCGTGGTAGCCCGCCTTGAGCGCGGTGTACCGGGTGTCGTGGTCCCGCAGCGCGACGATCCGCGATCCGGGCTCCGGCCAGACCACCCGAGGTCCGGACAGCTCGATCTCGGCCGGTGCGACGGGTCCGCCAGGGGTGCGGTGGCGGGCCGAGCCGATAGTGCCGCTGGCCGCGTCGAGCTTGCTGCCGCGCCGCTCGATTACATGGCCGTGGTCGGAGGTGAGGAGCACGGTCATGCCGTACGCGCGGGCGGCCCGCAGTAGGGGTTCCAGACCGCCGATCTCCTTGGTCTGCCACGCGCCGTCGCCGAGTTTCTGCTCCTTGCCGAGGCGGTCGTCGACGGTGTTGAGAACCACCGCGACATGGGTGCGCTCGTCGGCGAGGGCTTCGGTGAGGGCGGTGGAAAAGGGCGAGCCGGTGTCGGGGCCGCGCAGGTCGTCCTTGTGGAAGACGACCGCCGGGGCCCCGTTCCAGCAGGGGTGCTGCGGGAAGAGCCGCTTCTCGTCGCTCTGGTCGCCCTTCATCAGGGTGCCCGCGAACAACGAGGTGCGGGAGACAGCGGTGAGGGTGGGCAGGGCGGCGGCCACGGCACGCCGGACGGGCGCTCCGGTCGCGTCGGGCAATGGGTCGAACTCCGCCCACTGTCCCCGCAGTTCTTCGCCAAGCTCCGCTGCTATCGCCGCGCTCATCCCGTCGACGAGGAGGAGCAGGACCCGTCGGCCGGGGCAGGCCACGACGGGTGCGACGACGCGGTCCAGCAAGCTCTCCACGGTGAGCATGGCACCGGGAGCGGTGCCATCCGCAGTCCACACCGCGAGCCGCCCGGAGAATACGCGGTCCAGCTCGCGGCGCTTGTCCCGCGCCTGCGCGCCGATCCGGCTGTACGCGTCGGCGAGTACGTCGTCCGAGTCGCCGCCCGCTTCCAGGTGTTCCAAGGCCCGGTCCACCCAGCCGAGTTCGCGGATCTGGCGGGCGGTGCCGTCAGCTACCGAGGCGATATCGGCCTCAGGCGAGCCGGCAAGCCACTGCCGCAGCCGCGCCGCCATCCGCACCCGCTCGATACGGGCCCTGGTGGCGCCGTCTGCGGCCAGAGCGTGGTCAGCCAGCGCGGTGACGGCAGCGGTGACCGTGTCGGTGCCGCCGTCGGCTAGGGCACGACCAGCCGCAGTGAAGCGGGCGTCGAGTCCGGCCGAGAGCAGCGGGCTGGCAGCCGCGGCAGCCTGTGCCCCGAACTGGGCCACGAGCTGTGCGGCCCGAGTCAGGACCGGGTCGGCGAGCCGGTGCTCGCCCCGGTCGACGAGGCTGCGGACGTACGCCTCGCCGCTGTGTCCGAAGGAGGCCAGGAGTCTGTCGAGGCCGTCGCCTTGGGCGGGCGGCTGTTCGCCGAGCCACCGCTCGGCGCGTCCCCGTGCCCGGTACAGGTCGTGGTCGGGCTCCGCGTGCCCCCACAGGGCGGCGCAAACGACCGCGTACGCGGCTGCGTCGGCCCCGTGCTCGGCGTCCACCAGGGCGGTGATGATCTCGCCGGTGGAGCCGCCTTGCTCGGGTTCGGCGAGGAAGCGGGCCAGGCCGGCCCGTTCCGGTCCGCGCAGGTCGCGCAGGAGGTCGGGTCCGCCGGGGGTGAGGGCCCACCGGAACAGTGCGACGGGGTCGATGCGGTCTCCGTCGTCATGCGCGGCCGGCCCGCCCAACGCGTCCGTGTCCTGGCGGCCGAGCCTGAGACGGCGCCTAGCCAGCCGGGTGAGGGCCTCGTCGCGGGAAAGCACTCCCTTGCCCAGCGAGGGCCAGCCGCGGGTGGCCGCGGCGTCCAGGAGCGCTTCGGCCGCCCAGGTCTCGCCGCGCAGCCGCCCGTCGAGGCCGCGTGCGTCGAACGCCTCCTGTACGACCTCCCAGTTGTCGACGGACCGGATCCGCCCGCCGTAGACGCGGGCGAGCAGCCCGGGGTCGAGGTCGGTGTCCTCGCGGTCGGTGAGGACGACCAGGACCTTGGGGTCGGGTGGAGTTGCCGCGTCGAGGTGGCCCAGGATCTGCTCGTGCACAGCTAGCACCGAGGGCGCGACGGCCACCCGCGCCCGCAGCCCGCCCGCCGTCTGCACAGCGGGCCCGTCCCAGGTGGGATCAGCCCGCAGCAGCAGTACGCGGACTGTGCCGTCGCCGAGCCGGCTGCGGGCGGCGAGGTACTGGCGGACAGTTCCCGCGGGCAACCGGGCGGGGCCGGCAGTCACGGGCGCCGTGGTGACCGTGTCGGACATCAGTCGACAACCTTCCAGACGACCTCGACGGTGGCGTTGGGGTGCTCAGCCGCGAGCGCCGCGATCTCCGCCTGCAGCTCGGCGGCGGCCCGTGCAGCGGTGGTCCGCCCACCGCCAGAGCGTGCCACGGACCGCGACGGCGTACGAGGCCCCGGCTGCTGCGCCAGCTCCGGCAGCACCTGCGGGTGAGCGGAGCCGCCGTTCAGGTCCACGTCGTCCGAGCTCGGCGACGGGGTGACGGTCGGTTGGGGACGCTCGGCCGTGGTCTGTCGGGCCCTCAGCAGGGACAGCACCTCCCGGCCACCGGCATCGAGCACTCCAGGCAGGTCGGGGTAGTCCCCCGGATCGCCGGCGGCGGCATCCCGCACCCGTTCCAGGACGGCCGCGCCGCCCACACCAAGGGTGTCGGCCAGGCCCAGCTGATCCCAGCTGGTGTTCTGCAGCGCGGTGGCGACCTTCCCGGCACTCTTGAGGGACATCCCGTACCGGTGAGCGCTGAAGTCGCCAAGGTCGAAGCGGGCGAGCCGGTCCACGACGGTCTTGGCCTCGATGCCGGCTTCCGTCACCTCTTTGACCAGCTCCTGCGCCCGCCGGGCGAGGACGAGCCGGGGCGAGTCATCATCGAGGCGGAGGAAGTCGCGGTGCTTCTCCAGTTCCCCGACGAGCCGTCCTGCATCCTGGGCGAGCACGCTGGCAGCCTGCTTGATCTGTCCGGCGAACTGGTTGACGATCCGCCCGCGCCGCAGTTGCGGCGCCCGGTCACCGAGCACGGTCTCGAACCGCTTGCGCGCCTCCTCCCAATCGCTCTCGCTGGGTAGCTGCTGCTCCCGCAGGGCGTAGTCCCGCTTGAGCTCGTGCGGTGCGGGCGCGGGTTCGACGGGTACACCGCCGCGCACCCACACCCGGTCGGTCATCTCCGCGTAGGCGGCGGCGAGCAGCCTGCGCAGCGGCTCGGGCAGACCGCGCGGTACGGGAAGGTCACTCCAATCGGAGAGCTTGACCAGAGTCGGCTCGGCGGAGCCCTCCCGGCGGGCCTGGCTGGTGAAGTGGTCGGGCCAGGTGGTGGACTGCCGGTAGTACGCCTCCCGCATGGTGCCGAGGCCGAGGCCGCCCGCGATCCGCGCCATGGTCTTGCGGTCCTTGCCATCGACCTCGACCTGTCCGTCACGGTCCTCGGCGGCCTTGCGTACGTACTCGAAGACGGTCCTGATCTCGGCAGCCTTCACAGGCTTGCCGGTGCCGTCGGGGTCCAGGTCGGGGTGGGCGGGGTACTGGTGGGCGAGCAGCTTGCCGGCCAGGTCGCGGGCGGCGGCGTCCAGCGGCGCACCGAGCGGAAGCCGAAGCTCGGGCACATCCTGCTGGGCGACCAGGTGGGTGTCGAAGCCGAGGTCGACGACCCCTTCTTGCTTCTGCGCGAGCCCGTACGCCTGCCGCAGCGCCTGGGTGACTCGCTCGGTGAGGATGTCGCGCTGCGACTGCAGCATGCTCTTGGCGCGCGCCTTGTCGTCGGCGTTGAGGCTGCGTGCGAAGTCGGAGTCGAATCGGGCCTCGTCGGCGAGAGCCTTGTCGATGACGACGAGACGCTCGAAGTCACTACGGGAGGCGTCCGTCAGGTGGGTAGGCAGCCAGGCCAGAGTGCGCGAGTCGCCGCCCGGCTTCTCCCGCAGGGCACGCAGCCGCTGCAGGTCGTCCATCGGACCGAACTCACCCTCGTCATACGGGAAATCGATGACGAGCCGCCAGGCGTCGTCTTGGCTGGGCCGCAGGGTCGCCTCGGACAGCGAGTCGACGTCGGCGACGTTGCCGAAGACCACCTCGACCTGCCGTTCGGTGCCCTTCCACACCAGGTCGAGCACGTCGTACGCGTCGAAGCCACCGGGCCCGTCGCTGACGCCGAGCGCCTCCTTGAGCAGGCCGCGCATCTTGGCACGCCGGTTGCCCTGGTTGTTGTGGACCTGGGCGTTCGCGAGGACGGCGTCTAGGTCCACGCCAGTGAGCTCCAGGCGCACCACCGCGCCCGGACCTGTGCCGATGACCTTGATCTCAGGGAAGGTCGCCGCCCACTCCTTCGCCTTCTGCTCGAGCCGGCCGACCTCGGTGCCCGCGATGCGGGTGGTAATGGAACCGTGGTTGAGAGCGTGCAGCCGCGCCAGGGTGAGGTCAGCGAGCGCCGGGACGCTGGGCGCAAGCGCCGACAGCAACAGGGTCTGCAGGAGCCGGCTGTCGCCGGTGAAGTCGCGGCAACGGGCAGCGAGCTGCGGGTCGCCGAGGCTCTCGGGACGACGCCGGTACGCCTCGACCTGGTCCTCGGTGACCTGGTTGGTCTTCAGCAGGTACGGGCGCAGCTTGTCCCGGTACAGCTTGTCGGCAGCCTCGAAGTGGACATTGGTCTCCCCGCTGAATGCCTTGTCGCCACCGCCCGCGATCGCCGGATACAGATCGCCGAGCGGCACGAGCTGCCCGAGCCGCCAGTCGTCGCGGTGGTCGACGAGCAGCTGGCTCATCAGCTTCAGGCCGGTGCGGGAGCGCTGCAGCGCGGCGGAGATGTGCACCAGGGTGTCCATGAAGGCCGGCGGGAACGGGTACGTTCGCCTGAAAGCGTCCTCGTCCGCGCCGGTGGTGGACTTGTCGTGGCCGAGCAGGGTGTCCCACACGTCCGGGCCGAGCTTCTTGGCCTCCGCGAACGCCGCGTCCACCTTCGCCTCGGCCTCGGGTGTGGCGGGCTTGAGTAGGCGAGCCTGCGCGATCTGCGGGAGGTTACGGTCCTCCAGGACGATCTTGTCGAAGCGACCGCCGCTGAGCTTCAGACTGTCCTGGACAGCGGCCTCGGCCGCCCCCGACATCTCCTCACCAACGAGTTCGCGCAGGTCGCGCTGACGGGCGATGAACGACACCACCGGGATGGCGCGCCGCTCGTCGCCGCCCTCCACGAAGTTCGTGATCTTGTCGGATTCGCGTGAGACGAACCTCTGGTCGTGGATGCGGGAGGCCAACCAAAGGATCAGTTCGTCCATGAAGAGGACGAGGCCGTCGTAGCCGAGGGACTTGGCGTGCGCGGCGATGATCCCGAGTCCCTTGTCCAGGGAGACGAACCCGTCGGCGTCCTCGGAGGCGTTGCGCGAGAACGACGGGAAGAGGGTCTGGGTGAGGTCCTGCACGAGACGGGCCCGCAGTTCCCGCGGCGTGGAGGGGTTCTCCAGGTCGAGGTCCTTGGTGTTCTCGTGTTCCTCCGGCGCGTTCACCGCCTGGTCGAGAAGGTCGGTGGTCCAGGCGAAGGAGTCGCCCCACTCGTCCATCTGGCCGTCGCCGGCGTCGGCAAGCTGCTCGATCACTCGGTCGTCGCCGTTGCGGCGGCGCTGCTCGGCGAAGTCCTCGAAGAGCCCGTCGGTTCGGTAAACCTGCGGCAGCGGACAGCCCGGGTGCAGTTTGCGTACGTGCTCAACGTACTTGCCGAGCACACGCTGCTCCAGGGACTTGGAACCCAGCATGTGGTAGGGCACCAGCAGGAACTTGCGACCGTCTGCGTCCAGCCAGGGGTGCCGGGCCCGCACCGGGTCGAGGTCGCCACGCACCCGGGCTGCCTGGTTGCCCGACAGCAGCGCGTAGAGCACCGCCATGAAGTGCGACTTACCGGAACCGAAGGAGCCGTGCAGATAGGCCGCCTTCGACGAGCGACTGTCGAGCGCCGACTTGATCAGGTCAAGTGCCTCGTCGAAGTTGCTGAGCAGCCGGTCGGTGACGACGTAGTCCCTCAGCGCAGCCTCGGCCCCCTCAGGGGTGACCGCCTCGTTCAGCTTCAGCACGAAGTCCGAGGTGGACACCGACTCCGGGATGTCGATCAACTCCCGTAGCAGCGGCCGGTCCTCGGGGCGAGAGTTGTTCCTGCTCATGAACGCCATGATGTCTTTAAGCTCCTCGCCCTGCTCAGTCGGACTCTGCGCCGGTGACGGCATCAATGACAGTGTCCGTGACGGACATCTGGACGGCGCCCTTCGCGCCGCCCGTTCGCTTCTTGGGTGCGGCTGCCTTCTTCGCGCCCCCGCGGGTGGCGGCGGCCGGGCGCCAGGCCCGCAGCGCGTCGTCAGTCAGCCCGAGCTCGCCCTGCTTCTGCTGGCGGAACGCCAGGATCTCAGCGGCCGGCGACGCCCCGAACTCAGGGTCGTACTCGCCGTACCACTGCTCCAGCCACGGCTGCAGCTCCAGCAGCCCGGTCAGGTACGGCACGAGATCGTCGTCAGCGAGGCCAGCCTGCTGGATATACGAGGCGAGAGCGAGGGCCTGCTCCAAGTGGTCCCAGCCGGCCCATCCGTACAGCTCCGGCGACTGCGCGTTGACCGTGCCATACGACACGAACCGCTCCTTGGGCACGTCGAGCTTGCCACGCGCACGCCAATAGCTCGGCTTCAGAAAGTCTGCCGAGCTGTACTTCGGCGGCACGGGCGTCTCCTTGCGGATCTGCCGCTTGGCGGGCTCGTCAGGTGCGGCGTCCTCCTCGCGCTGCTTGTCCCACACGTGTTCCCAGTCGGCGCGCTTCTTCAGCCCGGTCGGCTTGTAACGCAGCGCCGAGACGAACGGCACGTGCTCCTCGGACAGCAGCTCCCGTACGGTCTTCGCAAGGTCCTGCCGAGGTGCGTACAGCTCGGCCACGGATGTGAAGTCCTCGTCGGCGGACAGGTTTTCGGCGAGGCGGGCGAGGGTCGTAACGGTGGGGTTGCCGCTGTCATCGAACCAGTGCGCTCGGTCCTCGACCCGGTCGAGTAGCCAGGACCTCAGCGCCTTCTGCCGCATCGCGTCCCAGCCCTCGGTGGCCCAGCGCCGCTTGTACTCGGGGCGCTCCACCATGCCGATGGCACGGTTCGACTCGATAGCGTCCATGCGCTTCTGGACGAGGGCGCGGTAGTCGGCCGGCCAGTGCGTGGGGATCTCTGTGATCGGCGTCGACCCGTGTCGCTTGAACCACTCGTCACTGGCCTCACCGGCTGCGACCCGGCGCGCGAACACGATCTCGAAGGCCCTTTCGCCGAGGGCGAGTTCGGGCACGACGGAGGCGTCGGGCAGGCGCAGGTCCTCGGAGTGCAGGTCGTAGAGGGAGTAGACCTGCCAGTCCAGCTCCTCCTGGAGGGCGATCATGCGGGCGCGGGTGGAGTTGTAGCGTGCGTGGGCTTCGCGGAGGGCGGGGGCGGTGGGGACGGCCTCGGCGGCAAGGATGGCGGGGGTCGTCGCGGAGAGCTGCTGCGCGAGCGTGTCGAGCTCCGCAGCGAGCGCGATGGGATATTCAGCCGGGAGGGGGAACTCTTCCAGCTTAGTTCCAGTGAATTCGAAACGATGCTCCCATAGCTCGTCCGAAATTCCGCCACCAATTCCACCATTGCCCTTACTCTGACTCACCATCTTGAGCCAGAACCCGGCTGTGGAGCTATTGAGTAGCCCAAGCAGCCGCACATGCTCCTCCTCCGTTGCCCCCTTTTGCAGCTTAATTACCGGCGCGGTGCGAGTGAAAGAGTTATCGTCACGGTCGATCAGGAAGTGGTTATGTGTCGCCACGAAGGCGAAGTTGATCGACCATGAGTGCGTGTCCTTGTCTTTCGGTAGCTGGTGCCATTCCCACCAGTTGCGGCCTTCAGTGAAGTACGTGCGTCCGCCGAAAGTGGATCGATTTCCTAGTTCGCTGCGGTTCGGCCATAGGATGCGCTGAATATTCGGCATAGAGCTCAGCGAGGCAATCGCACGGCTCTTGTCATAAGGGTGAATGATGTAGCTTCCTGGCGCGAGCGTGTAGTCGCGCACCTCGTCTCCAACACCGATACGCTTGGTGAACTTGGTTTCAGCATTGTGCGCTTTCAAGACTCGTTCGGGCATCGTTAGTGCGTCATCGGCGTGGGTGTCTCCATAGAAGCCGATGCGCGCGATTCCCTGCTTCAGTCGTGATGTGCTTGCCTCGGTCAATGCGCGCACGAGCTCCAGGCCGCCGGCGATGAGAATCCACGGCTTCTTGATGAAGTGTTGGTTCCTGTCGAGATCGTCTACGGATACCCAATTACTATCGGTTCCGGGCTGGTCAATCTGATGGGTGATGGACTGCCAAACCAGACCCTCTTCGGGATTCTCCGGTGCGGAGGGTTCTCCCTGCACGCTTCGCACCGTCCGGATCGTCGTCTGCCGCTTCGATCCCTCCCTCGGCCGCCCCACGAGAATCACCGTCGGTGTCCCGTGCCCCGGAATGTATGCACCCGAAGTGTCGATGACCTCGGTTAGTTCGACCTTGTGGGCGAAGTACTCCTCGATGAGCTTCGTGCCGAACTCTCGCTTCATGAAAGAATTCGCCGTGATCTGGCCGACCATGCCATAGCTGTTCCCGTCGGCACCGCCCTGCTTGGCCAGCTCGAAGAATCTCTGGGCGAAGGGTACGGACAGCGCGTACGTCCCTGCGCATGCCTTATAGAGCTGCCGGTACAGCTGGTTGAGGTTCTTGTCCTTGACTGTGATGTACGGCGGGTTGCCCACCACGACGTGGTATCGCCCTTGCTCCAGGATCCCTGGGTACTCGTGCACGTCCTCTGTCGCGTACGAGAACTCGGCCAGCGGGTCACCCGCCACGCCGCCCTCCTCTTCAAGCCCGAGCCCCAGTTGCAGCTCCAGCTGGCGGTCCTTGATCAGGGAGTCGCCGACCGCGAGCTGGATGGGCCACTTGTAGCGCTGCGCCTCTTCGAAGGTCCGCATGCCGCTCGCGGCCATGGCGGCGACCAGGAGGCGGAAGCGTGCCACGGCGACCGCGAATGGGTTGAGGTCGACTCCATGCACGGATTCGAGGGCCGCCCGCACCCGCTCGTACGGGCCGACCTCGGGTCGCTGCTCAGTCCACATCCGCACCAGGCGTCGGAACGTACCAAGGACGAAGTGTCCGGACCCGCAGGTCGGGTCGATCATCTTCAGTTCTTCAAAGCCGAACTCCCGCACCGCCGGGGTCATCGTGCGGTCAAGGATGAACTCCTCCACGAACTCCGGTGTTTGCAGCAGCGCGTAAGTCTTGCGGGCCGCCTCGCTCAGGTCCTGGTACAGGTCGCCCAGGAACCGGGTGTCCCAGCCCTCGGTGCCGTCCTCGCTCAGCGGGTCGCTGAAGTCGTGCACGAGGACCGGGCCGCCGCTCCCATCATCGCCAGCCCCGTCGACTTCGCCGGCCCGCTGCTCCCGCCAGAACGCGAGCAGCGCGCCCGCCCCGTCGTGTGAGAGCGGGATCTGGTAGAGCGGATTGTGGTCCCGGTCGAAGAGCAGTCGCCCGGCCTGCCCGGCGCCGAGCTCGGCGAACGCCGTCTCCAACCACCCTCGGTACGTCGGGTCGGCGTCCTTCTCCAGGTACTCCTCGTACCGTGCCTGGGCGGTCTCCCGCCCGGCCACGTCGGGGGCGGTGATGTACGGCTCGGCGATCAGCCGGTTGTCCTCGCTGAAACGGACGAAGACCGTGCCGAGCACCCATGCCACCGCGACCTGGGTGATTCGATCGCCGAGCCAGGCGTTCCAGGTCGCCGCGGTACGACCCAGTTTCCGGGCCTGCTCATACTCGCCGCGCAGACGTGTCCCGACCTCGGGGACGGCTTTGACCTGCTGCTCAAGGTCGGTCTCTGCCGCCTTGACCTGCTTCTGCAGGTCGGCGAGGAGGCTCTTGCGGTCGATCACGGAACGGCTCCTGTGGATGGGAGAGGACGGAAGAAGATCAGGTCTGAAGCCGGAAACGGGTCAGGCGTCCGGCGCGAGGTGTTTGCGCGCGACCCAGGCGTCGGGCACGACGATCCACTCGTCGAACCCTGCCTGGTACGGCACGCTCTGCCCGGCCAGCCGCGGCGCCCGTGCCGGGTCGGACTGGGCAACGAGCAGCCACAGCGGGCTACCGCCCTGCCGCGCTTCCTCTGCAAGCCGACCGAGCAGGTCCAAAGCGTCATACCGGGCGAGCACCGCAGTGTCGGTGAGGAGCAGCGGACCTTGTCCCTCCGCAAGGCGCTCTCGCAGCCGCGGCTCGACGCGCCCCCACGCCTTGTCAGTGCGGATGCGCAGCTGCTGGTGGGCCCGGCTGCCCGGTTCGGCGGCGTCCGCCTTGAGGACGGTCTCCCAGGTCGGTCGGGCCGCCTCGCCAACCACACCGCGCAGTTCGTCCACGAAGAACCCGGTCAACGACACCGGCCGCGCCCCGTACGGCTCGCCGGCCAGCCGCCGCACCGCGTCCTCGGCGCGCCGCTGGGGCACGGTCAGAACCCGGAAGCCGTCCTGCCGCGCAGAGTGCTTGAGCCGCTGCTCGGCCTTGACGGCGGCGGCGACGGCCGCGTCCGCGTCGTACTGGGTCGGGGCGGAGCGGCGGGCCGCTGAGGCTCCCCAACTCGCCGAGGTCAGACCGGCGGTGGCGTCCCCGGACGGACGGTCCGGGATGAGGCGGAGCACCTTGTCGTAGCGGGTGGCCAGCTTCAACTCGAAGCCGGCCTGCTTCAGGTCGCGGACCAGTGCGCTCCCCGTGGGCAGCTCGCGCGGCACCAGCGGATCCGTGCCCAGGTCGGGGAAGCGGGTGGCGACCCGCTTGTGCAGGTCGTCAACCGTCAGGCCCGGCTGCCGCTCCTCCTCGACGCCCGGCTGCACGGCGACAACACCGGCCTGGGTGATCCTCAGCGCGCGCACCAAGTCCAGGTCTCGCGGGTAGACCTCCAGTCGGGGGGTGAGGGCGGCCCGGATGGAGGCTGCAACCGCGATCTCGGCGGTGCGCCGCTCGTCCCAGCCCAGGCTGCCCGGCGGCCGTCGCACCGCGTCCAGCTCGGTGAGGACGGTGGTCGCCGTCGGCAGGGACTCCAGCGCCGCGAGCCGGTCGGCCCGCGCGCCCAAGTTAAGCGCATAGTCCTGCAGAGCGGGCAGCGTCGGGGTGTCTGGGCCGTCCACTCCCTCCCGGACGTCCAGGGCGAGCAGGCCGAGCACCGGATCGGCGCCCTTGGGCATCCGAGCATGGAAGTAGCGGAAAAGCGGCGGGGACTCGTTGTCGTAATTCTCTCGCTCCACCACCGCGCGCAGCAGCGACAGGGCGAGCGCCCGCCGGTCGCGCCGCTCCACGTGCTGGGTGCCGCGCCGGGCGATCAGCGCGTCGGCGAGCTCGATCACCGGGGCCACCCGGCCGCGCTCGACGAGGAGCTCCACCATTTCCTCGCGCAACAGCCCAAGGGCGGCGTCCTCGTGCCAGCGCTCGCGCGCCTTCTTTACGATCTGCGGGATACGGCCCGCGGTCAGGCCCACCGCGTCGGCGACGTCCCGCTGCCGGACCCACGCCAGACCCTCGGGCAGCTTGCCCGTCTCGTCAGGCAGCCGCAGCAGCAGCCGGACCGCTTCGCGCTCCTTGGCGTTGGAGCGGGCGCTGCCGCTGGATGGCTTCGGCACCAGGCGAGCGGCGAGCGCGTCCAGGCTCAGTGCGCCCAGTAGCTGCGGATCGGTGAGACTTCCGCCGCCGGCGGCGACCGATTCGGCGACCGCCTGTTCCAGCTCGGTGATCTCCTGGCCGGCGGCCTTGCGGGCCTCCGCGCTCAGTGGTGCGGGGGCCGCCTTGCCGAGGCGGAGATTCCACTCCTTCTGCCGGCGCTGGATTTCCTCCCGGGTGCGCGAGCCCATGCCCGGCGCGGTGAGGAACTTCCTCGCCGAGTACTCCAGTACGTCCCCGACGGTGTTCAGCCCCATGGCGAACAGCTGGGACTGCGCGGAGAGCGTCAGACCCGCCACGGACAGAGGCGTCGTACGGTCGGCCCTGGCCGCCTGCTGGTCCCGAACCTGCTCGACGGAGGCATCGTCGTCCTCTCGTCCGATCTGTGGCCCGGCTTCCTGCGTAGTTCCTACGATCTCCGTCGTACCGTGTCCGGAGCTCGGAGTCGTTGTCCGCTGCGCATCCAGGAAGAGTGCCTGCCAGGCACGCTCCATCGGCTTCAGGTCCGAGAACCGGTCCTTCACGTCCCGAGCCAGAGCCTTGCGGAAGAAGGCCACCAGGCCGTCACGTACCGCCGGCTCAAAGGCGTCGGCAGCGAGCTGCGGGTACGGCCACTCCTTCGGATCGGTCTGCCGAGCTGTGACGGCGCCGTCGCCCCATCGGGGCAGCTCGTTCGACGCCATCTCGTGCAACGTCACCGCGAGCGCGTACCGCTCGGCGTGTCCGTCGTACGAGCCGCGCGTGATGATGCCCAAGAACGGGTCGAGGTAGCCTTCGGTGCCCGCTTCGATCTCCTTCGCCGGGTATCCGGCGAGCGAGAAGTCGATCAGCACCAGCTGTCGAGTGCCGTTGGGACGGATCCGGATCGCGATGTTGTCCGGCTTCAGGTCCCGGTGCCAGATTCCTTCCGCTTCCAGGTGCTCCACCGCACCGAACAGGTACTTCCCGTACGCCTCCAGCTGGTCCATGCCCAGGCGACCGTTGTCCCGCAGCTGACGGGCGACGGTGTCCTCACGCCGCCTCGGTCCCTTCCCGTCACCGCGGTCCTGGTCCTTCATCTCTCGGCTGTCGCCGACGTATTCGAGAGCGAGCACCCGGCGACCCGCGAGAGTGATCGGCTCCCGCTCGTACAGCGCGATGATGCTGGAATCCCGGTGGATACGGCCCAAGACCTGGGCCTCCCGGTCCAGGACCGCGTGCTTGGCCTCACTCAACGCGACCTTCAGCACCGCCACCGGCAGGGTGCCGCTGCGCCGCGGCTCACCCGCGAGATCCCGCACCAGGAACGCCCGTGAGGTCGAGCCCGTGCCGAGCCGACGCACAACCTCCCAGCGCCTGGCCAGTACATCTCCGGCCACCGCCTCCAGCGGGTCCTTCTCCGGCTCGCCCCGATCCTCGTCCGTCTCCGATCCCGACCCGCCGGCCCCACCCGTACCGGCAGCTGCGCCCGGGCCGACGGAGTCCTTTTCGGTGAATGCCTGCTCGACGTACTCCAGCATCTCCAAGAAGTCGTCGACCGTGGACAGGCGCCGGCCCGGTTCGTACGCCGTGGACGCCTCCACCAAGTCGTCGATGTCCGGGTTGAGTCCGTCGACCAAGGCACTCGGGCGCAGGCTCTCACCAGCTTCCAGGCGGGCCATGACCTCGCTCTGGCTCGCGCCTGGTGCCTGCCCGGTGACCAGCAGATACGTGAGGACACCGAGCCCGTACACGTCAAGGCGCACCGGATCGGCCTTCGGAATCCTCAGCTCCGGCGCCAGATACGGATCAGCCTGCACCGAGACGTGGAACCCGGACACGTTCGTAGGAGCCAGGGTCAGGGGCCGGCCACGGCTGGCGCTCCGGCCGGTGGCAATCTGCCAGTCCGCGATCTGCGGCCAAGGGCTCAGCCAGCGCTGCTCCTCGCTGAGCTCCCGCCCGCGCGGGCCGCGGTCACGCGGAATGACGTGCACCGCGTGCGCCGACAGCGTGCGGTGATGGACGCGGTGGGAGTGCGCGGAGCGCACCGTCTCCGCAAGCTGCCGTACGAGCGCGAGGCGGCCCCGCAGGTCCAGCTCCTTCCCGTGCTGCACCAGGAAGTCGTCCAGCCGCAGAGTCTCCGGGTGGTAGTCGAACAGGATCGTCGGCCCGGCCGGATGCCCCGACGGCAGGTAGCTCTTCAGCTGTACCGCACCCGGGTGCCGGAACCGGCTGAGCACCTGCGCCTCGCGAGCAGCGGCCTGCTCCACCGAACACCGCTCGGCGTCCGAAGCACCACGCTCGCTGAGGAATACCCGTACTCGCGCCAGGTCGTGCAGCTGGGAATGACGGCCCAAGTAGTCGGCCCAGGTGGGCCCGGTGTCGAACGCCTTCGCATCCAGGAGATAGGAGCCCACCTCGTGCTGCCGGCGGATCGGTGCGATGCCGAGCTTCTTCAGGGCCGCGTCGACATGGCGCGATGTCTCGGCCGTTATCCGGCGCCGGGCATCACTCGGCGGCTCGGCCAGCATGTCCACGAGCTGCTTGACCGTGAACACGCCGTTCAGATCGGCGGCCGGAAGGTTCACGCGGAGCTTGTCATCGGTGAAGCAGACTGCCTCACCCACCCAGATCTTCGGCCGGTCGCCGGGCCTGCCGGAGACGCCGTTGATCAGACCGGACAGTTCCTTGGCTTTCCGATTCGCCAGGTGCAGGGGGTTGCCGTGTCGCCGATGAGTCCCGCCGGGCGTGGTCTGTACCCAGTCGTTGCCGCCTCCGTGAACCGAGCCGTGCCAGTCCTTCAGCTCGACGAGGAACACCCCGGCCGGGGAGGCCACCAGAAGATCGACCTCGCGGACATGCCCGCTATTCGCAGTGAACGTGAAGTTCGACCAGGCCCGCCACGGCTCCTCGTCCGGCACGCGCCTGCGGATCGCTTCCAGACCGCGGCGCTCGTGCTCGTACTCGGACTCGGTGACCGTCGTCCACCGGCCTTCCAGCATGCGACTCCCCGCCCACGTCCGTTTGCCACATTTGCACCTACCGCGACCCTGCCGCCGCACTCAGGAACATCCGGCTGCCCCCGCAAAATGAATCTTAGAGGGCAGGACTGACAGAAAGAGGAGGACTGGGTTTCCTGGAAACCTTTGTTCTGCCGGGCGTGATCGCAGGGTTTCCGCTGGTCAGGTCTATGCAGCCGCCCGCCGGGGGCAGTGAGTGCCCATCGTGCTGCCTCTTGCGTGATGGTGCCGGAATGCCTTCGTCGATGGGGTAGCTGAAGGAGCGGGAGCCGGCTGCCCGCCTCGGGCGGAGCCTCTACGGGAAGGGACGGACCACGAGGGCGGACGTTCGACCGTCTCGCGTACCGTCAAACCGCACGCACCCCGGACCACTCACACCGGGACATGTACGCGGTCTGCGCAGCCTCGCCGTACGCACCCAGGAGACACACGTTGAGCACCGACACCCCGCCCTCAGACGGGGGCGACACCTTCTGGCAGGAACGCCGAGTGTGCTTCCTCACCACCCACCGGCCCGACGGCACCCCGCACCTCGTGCCTGTCGGCGTCACCTACGACCCCGAGACCCGGATCGCCCGCGTCATCAGCGACGGCGCCAGCAGGAAGGTCCGCAACGTCCGCGCCGCCGGCCCCTCAGCCCTCGGGCCCCGTTCTCGTCGATCCCCAGCGAGTCGATCCGGCCGCCGTGGACCGGCCCCGTGCTGTACTCGGACTCCAGCAAACGGACTCCGAGCAATGCCTCCATGTTGGCCTCGACGAAGCGCTGCACATGCGCTTCAGCCTCGGCAAGACGCGGAGCGATCTCGGTCACGCCGTGATGCGTGCTGTAGAGCTTCAGGCTCGACGCGCCCTCCAGTGCACCCATTATGTCCGGTACAAAACAGCGGAGGCAGTCGGATTTATTTCCGAACCCCAGGAGGTCATCGACGGCCTCACCTCGCAGGCCCACCCCCCTCATCAGCGACCTGATTACTCGGGTCTGACGTCCCGAATGCCCTGGAGGCCAGCGCCGTAGCGCTCTTGGTCGGGGCGAGAATCGGCCTATGGTCGATGACGTTGCCGTCGGAGCAGTTGCTGGCCATGTCGCTTGTCGACGGTCTGGCCACGGGAGCGACGCAGCGCGCTCGGTTGCTCAGATAGCCGTCGACTCCCGCAGCACCGGAGCGAGGAGCTCCAGCGCCTCTTCCCAGCGGAAGTGGTCGGCTCCTCCCCCGGCCTTCGGCCGGTGCGGTTCGTACGACCCGATCAGCACCCCCATCTCCCGGAGCCGGTTCAGGCTCTGTGGGTAAGCGGGGTGCGCGGCCATGGCAGCGTTCACGTACGGCAGGACCACCGTCGGGATCCCCATCCCGTACGCCTCGCACAGGATCCCCAGGGCGAGGGTGTCGGCGATGCCGGCAGCCCACTTGTTGATGGTGTTGAACGTGGCTGGTGCGACGGCGACGGCGTCCGCGGGCGGGAGCGGGCGCGGGTCACCTGGACTGCGCCAGGCCGAACGGATCGGATAGCCCGTCTGCTCGGTGATCGCCTCGGCATCGAGGAATCCGAGCCCCTGAGGTGTCGCAACGACACCAACGTCCCAGCCCTGCGCCTGCCCGGCGCTGATCAGCTTGTGGGTGTCGCCCGCGATACCTGCGGCGCAGACAACGACGTACAGGAAGGGTGCTTTCGGATCGGTCACCATCGGGTTCCTCTCATGGTGGCAAGCAAGCTCTCGGTTTCAAGGCGCCCCCCACGACAACGTGACGCCAGCGCCCCCGTGCCCGTGGTTGTGCACGACCACGGTGCCGTCCTCCCTCCCGCCGCTACGCCTCCACCCGGACCGTGGAACGGGTCGGCGAGTGCCGATCCGGTGCTCCGGGACGGGGGCATGGGCGAGGCGGGACTCGACCTCGGCACATCGGGCGAGGATGCCAGACGCCGCCTTACCGTCGGGGGCCAGGTCGCCTTCGCCAGCGATGGCTGTACCGCCCAGGACGACGGTCTCGCCGTGGGGGTAGAAGGACAACAGGTCCGGCGAGGAGCCAGTGTCAGTGCCCTCGTCCACAATCAACTCATGTGGGACAACAACCAGTTCCGAATGCCTGACGGCGCAAAGATCACCGACCGCCAGGGGGACCAGTACAAGGTAAGCGTCAGAATGCCGTTCGACACGGACGGCTTCTTCGGACGTCAGTGCCCCCAATGCGCGATGCTCTTCCGCGTCAACGGCGACGACTACGAGGCGCTTCCCGAAGAGATTCAGCTGTGGTGTGTGTATTGCGGGCACAGCGCACACCACACGGAATTCTGGACAGACCAGCAGCGCGAGCGAGCCATGGAGGCTGGGGCGTACGCGTACATGCGCCGGGTGCGAGATCCGCTATGCGGTCTTCGGCGAGCATCGCTACTGCCCGAGATGCGGACGGCTGCCGGCCGCTCCCGTCGCCTTCGACGCTCTGCAGGCTGAGACCGCCCGGCTTGAGGCACTCGCGTCTCTCCCTGCCGAAACAAGGGCCGTCCTGCGCGAGCAGGGTGTGCTCACCCGCAGTTGGGTCGACACCATCGAGAACGTCGTGGGTGTCGTGGAGGCGCTCGGATTCTCCGTGTTCCGTGAGCGGGTCTCTGACGCGGATGAGCGGCTGCGGGGAAGGGGAGCCGTCTTCCAACGCCTGGACGACATGGCGGACCTGTTCGTAGCGGCGGGATACACCAACGTCCGTACTTCCGTGGGGCTGTCCACCTGGCAACGGTTGATCCAGACGTGGGCGGCACGCCATGTCTTCACCCACAACGATGGCGTCGTCGACGAGAAGTACCTGCGACGGGTTCCCGCGTCCAGCAATTCGGTCGGGCATCGCCTGGTGATCTCGGAAGCCGAGGCGATCGAGGACGCCGCCGCGCTCTGCCACACGCTGGCAGACCTCAGTGCCCGGTAGGTAGGCAGGGCTCCAGGCTCTCGACTACCGGTGCTCATCGCCAGGAGGGCGGCAAGGAGCACCCCTGCGGCGAGGACGAGGCTGTCGCCACCGTGAGGCCGGAGAAGGGCGGCTGGATCCTGGATCGCTGGGAGGCGTTCAACTACGCGCGAATAGTCACCGTCTTCGCAGCTTTCGCCCTGCTCATACTCCTGACACCGCACCGGCGCGAGTCTGAGCACACTCCTTGAGCCAGCACCTGGAGCGGCTGCGCCATGGGCGCCCGGAGCGGCCATCCCGTCGCCCGCCGGGCGGACCGTACGAGTCGTGCGTAGAGGCCGGCTTGACCAATACGCGCATCCTGCGTGGACAACGACGCCTGGCACGCCACGTTCGAGGCGATCGCCCCCGGCCTGGCCGCCTATCAGCGGAACGCCATCGACACATACGCCACATCCAGGCTCAGCTGAGCCGCAGCGGGACCGCCGCCGCGGGGACGAACCTGGGGCGGCGGCCTCTGCCGACAAGCCACGGCAGGGACAGCAACACCCGCCCCTTCGGACGGGCCGTGGTACTCATCGCGGTGGAAGGCGGCGAGGGCCGCCTGCGGGGAGCGCTCCAGCATCGTCGTCACGAACGCTCCTCCGTGTTCACTGTCGGGCCGCACGGAAGATTTCAGTGGGCGGGGCTGTGACCTGGGCACTCAAATCTTCCGTGCGGCGGCACGTGGCGGTTCGGTCTCCCAGCCCCCACGGCCAAGGGCTGGCAGAACGCCGCAGCCACCGGACACTGAAACAACCGACACGCGGTCAGCGTTTAACGCGGTTGCGGATGGCCAGAACGGCCAGGCCCAGGAGGACGGGTTCGGTCACGCGGGAGGCCATCTCGATGTAGGCGCCGGCGGTGGTCAGATCCTGGCCGCTGGAGCGAAACACCACCGAGTTGAGCGTGACGTTCAGGGCCTTCTCGAAGCGCTCACTGGTGAACCTGTTCCCCGTGGGGTTCTGAGAGTCTGCCTTGTCGATCTCGAAAGTGACCGTGCCTCCGTCGGGCGGCACGGTGCCGGTCGCTTCCTGCTTCGGGGAGTCCTGGGGGAGCCCGAAACCCATCAGCAGCACGATGGTGACGAGCATGGCGGCAGCGAGCCAGCCCAGGGCTCGGGAGGCGCGCAGGCCATAGCCGGACAGCAACCAGTAGCCGTGCAGCAGTCCGCGTTCGGCGCGGGTGGTGCCGGTGCGGTCGTGGCGGCGCATCTCCATCTCGCCGTAGTAGAAATCCGCCGCCCCCGGCTCGTTCTTGCCGTCCTCGAGCGCCTTGCGCAGAGCCCGGTACACCGGCGCCAGCTGCGCTGGCCGGACGTGTCCGGCGCCGAGGACCGCGACGTTCCATCCCCGGACTGCTGTCGGCTGGTGCGCGCGCCAGTGGTGTTCCTCGGCGAGGGTGCGGCGTGGGGTGAACCGCACTAGGGGCCAGCGCCGCCAGTGCGTGCCGCGAGGGACCGTGTCGAAGGAGCAGGTTCCCTCCAGCCGAACCTGGTCCAGATGCACGGTCCCGGTGAACAAGCACCCCGACAGGTCGACGTCGGCGAGGACCAGATGGGCCGCGTCCACCCCGCGCAGCGAGGCCATCCGCACCGTGGCGCCGGGTGCCGCGTCGGCAAGAGGCTGTTCTGCCACTGGCCATCCGCCGGGGAGGACGAAGGGGTCGGCCACCGCGGCGATCGTGAGGGGGTATTCGAAGACCGCGTGGGCGAAGTCCACCGTGGTGTAGCGCAGATGCACCTCGGCCGTTGAGGACCAGCGGGTCCGCCGGCACTCCAGGCGGCGCGCGGCGAACGCGAGGGTCGCCGGGCCGCCGAACACCGCCCCGGACAACTCCACCCGCCCGGCGCACACCAACGGCCCAAGGCTGGCCGACCGCTCGAAGACCGCCTGTTTGAACCGGGCGTCGTGCTGGAAGTTCGCGGAGTCGAACCGGGCGTCGTGCTGGAAGTTCGCGGAGTCGAACCGGGCGTCGTGCTGGAAGGTCGCGGAGTCGAACCGGGCGTTGCCCTGGAAGGTCGCCGAGTCGAACCCGGCGAGGTTCTGGAAGGTCGCCTCCGCGAACCCGGCGTCGCGCTGGAAGGTCGCTGACTGGAACCTGGCTGCGCCGTTGAAGGTCGCCGCCGAGAACCAAGCGTCGCGCTGGAAGGTCGCCGACTGGAACCTGGCTGCGCCCTGGAAGGTCGCCGACTGGAACCAGGCTTCGCCCTGGAAGTTCACCAAGTCGAACCCGGCGTCGCCCTGGAAGGTCGCCGACTGAAACCGGGCACCGCCGAGGCGGGGGTGCCCGGTGGCGGGATCGCGGAGGGCTTCGAGGAGGGCAACGAGGAGGGGTTCGGTGAAGGGAGTGTCCCGGTGGTCGATGTCGGTGCCAGGGGTCAGGCCGGCCAGGTAGGCGTCGCGGTCGGCCTCGGCCAGGTGGGCGAGGCATGCGGTATGGCCGGGGACGTGGATGCCGCGGCAGCCGACGGGATCAGTAGCGGGGTCTGCGCCGTGTGCGCAGTACGGCCAGTCAGGCGGAGTCGGGCAGGGTTCGGGGCTCGGGTGTGCCATACCCGAAGGATGATCGAGCGCGCCCGTCGCCTCCCAGGCCGCCACACTGAAACCCTCGCTGCGGCACTGAAGGGCGTACTGAAATGAATCGTGCGCTACTGAAGTCTTCCGTGCGGTCCGACAGCGGCCTCCGGTGCCGAGGGGTGGGACACATGGACGGCGAACTCATCACGGCGATCGCGGCGGCAGCAGTGAGCGCGGGCGCGGCGTTCGTCGCCATCTGGCAGGCGCGCATCTCCAAACAGTCCGCGAAGTACGCGCGCACCCAGGCGGACGCCGCCCAGGAACAGGTCGCGTTGATGCGCCGCCAGCTTGAGGCCGAGGACGACGCCCGGCACCAGGCCGCCGGTCCGCAGTTCGTCATCGACCAGGCGCACACCGATACCCGCGAGAACACTCCCTACGGCGTGCTGATGCTCAGGCAGGAATCCGGCCCGGCGCTCGCCTCCGTACTCGTAACCGCGTCCGGCGAGGGCGTCGAGGGCCTGCGCGGCGAGCGCGACGACAGCGTCATCGGCTTCCGCCATGTTGCTGAGACCGGCATCGGCCCGATGGCCGAAGGAAACGGCACACGAACGGTTCACGTGTCGACCGCGCCGAGCAGTGCGGCGCCTGGCTGCTCCCAGCCGACCCTGACGCCTCGGCCCGCCGCCTTCGAGACGAACTCACCGAGGCCACCGGCACGCGTCTCGCCGTCGTCATCGCCGACTCCGACGGCCGCGCCGACCGCCGCGGCGCCACAGTCATTTCCATCGGAGCGGCAGGCATCGCCCCGCTGCGCGTGTCCGAGGCACCCGGCGGCAAGCGGCAGGAGGAGACGTTCACGGACATGGTCACCGCGGCGGCTGGCATCATCCTGGGCCAGCGTGGCCGCGGCGCCCCGGTGGTCGTGCTGCGCGGCATCGCGTTCGAGACCAGCGACGAGGGTGTCGGCGCGATGCTCCACCACCGGCCGTGACAGCGCCGACGGACGCGTCCGTGGCCCGGCACCTGGGGGCCAACGTAGTGGTTTCCGCCCTCCCGCCGGGCGCCGCCGACCAATTGGCCTCCGGGTGGCCGAGCGCGGGGAACACGCTGCACGACGTTGTCTACCGGCCCTGGCCCACCCGGCTCGCCGGGGCCGCCCGGCGCGCGGGCCACCGTGGTTGGTGGCCCGCCCACGCTCTTGCACCAGGCCGCCCGTCAGGTTGAGCTGCAGACGGGATGCAGCCCGGCCCCGCTCGCGGCCATGCGCGACGCGGGCGTCCGGGCTCTGGCAGTGGTGTAGCAGCGGCCCGGGGAATGTGTCCGGCCACGAAGGCGCCAGGTCTACGCTGTCGCCCATGACGGTCCTGATCATCGGCGCCAGTGGGTTCCTCGGCACTGAGTTGGTCCGCCAGTCGAGAGCGGCAGGACACGCGACGGCCGCGACCTTCGCATCCAGGCCCGGCAGTGCTTCGGATGCCGCGTGGCAGGCACTCGACCTCCGAGACCCCGGCCGCATCGAAGCAGTCATGGCCGAGGTGAAGCCGCGCGTGGTCGTCAATGCGTCGAGCGGCGCCGCCGATTGGGCGGTCACGGCTGAGGGCCCGGTGCGCCTGGCGATGGCTGCGGCAGAGTACGGCACCCACCTGGTCCATGTGTCCAGCGACGCGGTGTTTTCCGGCGTCACCCGCGTCCACTACGACGAGTCCTGCCTTCCTGACCCGTTTACTCCCTACGGCGCGGCGAAGGCGGCAGCGGAGACAGGCGTGCGCCTCGTGGATCCCGATGCGGTTATCGCTCGGACCTCCCTGATCATCGGCGACCGGCGGTCTGAGCACGTAAACCTGGTGCACGCCCTGTTGTCCGGCACCCGGACCGGCGTGCTGTTCACCGACGACATCCGCTGCCCGGTGCACGTCGGCGACTTGGCCGCGGCCCTGCTGGAACTGGCGTTCTCTGGCGCACGAGGCGTGCACCATCTCGCGGGAGCTGACGCCGTCAGCCGTCACGAGCTCGGCGTCCTCATCGCCAGGCGTGACGGTCTCGACGCCTCCCGGCTGCCCGCGGGCCTGCGGGCCGACAGCACACTGCCCGGCGCCCTCGACGTGCGCCTCGACAGCCGGGCGACCCAGCGGGAACTGAGCACCACACTGCGCGGCGCTCGGCAGTTCTGCATGGCCACCAGCGTGGCCACCCAGCCCGTCGGCCCATGATCGAGCCAATGAGACGGGCGGCCCCGGGCGAGGAACGGCTTTCCTTTGTCAGGGGCGTGCTTGGTTGAGCGCCCGGGTTAGTTCGCGGTTCGCGGCTCGGGCTGCTTCGAGCTTGGCTTGGCGTTCTTCGAGCTGCGCTGTCAGGTCCACGTTCGTCTGTTCCAAGTGGACGATCTGGCGCTGGAGTTCTTCGATGGCGGCGGCGGTGCCGAGTCCTGATTCCTTCCAGGCTTGATCGCCTGGGGAGTTCGGAGAGCCGGTCTTCGAGTTGCCGGATCCGATCCGACGTCTTCAGCAGCTTGCTCGTCGCACGGGACCGCGTTGGGCCCTCGGTCCCCTCGGTCATACCCCAGACCGTGACACACCCGAGGCCATGGAACAGCCGCCGCCGCACGGCAGTCAGGGCCCGTGACACCAATGGCGGCGGAGGCCTGGGTGCCAGTCCGGGCACGGCGGCCTGGTGGCCAGTTCGTTTGGATCACCGAGCCCGACTACATCGAGATTCCGCACCACAGGTTGAGGCGGGGCATGCACCGCTCGTCGCTGTTGCGCTGCTGGTAAGTCTCGCGGTCGGGCCCGGGTGTGAATCCCCGAGGTGAACCGGATGGCCGAGGCCGCCGGGAGGGGCGGGCGACGACCGATGAGTTTCTCCGTGATCCGCAGTCAGAGATCATGGTTGGTGCGCCACGGCCGCGAGTGTGGTCGAAGCGTGCACCGACAGAACCTGCTGGGACCAGGCACGAGACACAGAGGAACCATAGATGCGTACCCTGATCAGCACCGCTTTCATCTCGCTCGACGGCGTCGTGGAAGCCCCGGGCGGCGAGCCCGGTTACCGAAACTCTGGGTGGACCTTCAAATGCGTCGAGTTCCTCCCCGAGGCGTTCGACATCAAGGGTCGGGAGCAGAAGGAAGCCACCGCGATGTTGATGGGCCGGGTCAGCTATGAGGCGTTCAGTCCGGTGTGGCCGGGCATGGAGGATTTCGCCGACTACAAGGTGATGCCGAAGTACGTCGTCTCCACCACTCTCACGGAGGACGACCTGGTGTCGAACTGGGGCGAGACCACGATCCTGCGCTCGCTCGACGAGGTCGCCGCATTGAAGGAGACCGAGGGCGGCCCGATCATCGTCCACGGCAGCGCCGCCCTGAACCGGAGCCTTTCGGATGCGGGTCTGATCGACCGTTACCACCTGCTCGTCTTCCCGCTTCTGCTTGGCGCGGGCAAGCGTCTGTTCAGCGACACGGACAAGGACACCCAGAAGCTGAAGCTGGTCGAGCACGAGGTGTACGCCAACGGCCTGCAGAAGAACATCTTCGACGTCGTCCGCTGACGATGCTCCCGCGCTCGCTCTGCCCTCGCTTCCCCGGACGCGTCACTCGTCGGAAGGACCTGCTCGGTGTTCAGTCGACCCAGGTCACCACCGCCGTCCCCGCGCTTACTGGCAGTGCTGTAGAAGCTTTGCAGCACAGTGAAGTGCTCGATGAGATACGTGCGCGGATCTCCGGTGAACTCTGCGAATCCGCCGGCTGCGCGCTATGCGGGGAGACTCTTGAGCAGGGGGCCGATGTCCATGGCTGCGAGCTCGCGGGCTACTTCGGTCACTGCCGCAGGAGCCAGGTGAGCGGGAGGGGCGTCGAAGCCGTCGTAGAACTCGGGATGGTCGAGAAAGGCGATGTCGCCATGGGGATCCCCCTCGATGCTGCGCTGAAGAACCCGGATGTGCTGCTCGTCGGCCTGCATACGCCGGTAGAACAAGAGGAGTTGCCAGATCGCCCAGTTGAGATCCAGGGTGTCGCATTCGGGCGGGCCCCACTGTGGGGATTCCGTCCGGCGAGGCCGCGGCGGTTTCACGGCACTGTTCAAGGTACTGCGGGGTCACCCGTGCGAGTTGCTGCGTCAACGCCATACGGCGGAGTATCACGGACCAGTGGCGGAGCAGGGCAGCGATTTTCACCCCACCGGCCCCTCACAGTCGCCGGGCTTCAGCTCCATGCGGCCCTCCACGACCGCCGTGCCTTCGAGCGTGTCTGCGTACGGGTGGGCTGCCCGGATGGAGGTGCGTCCGGGCAGCCCTCAGCGTTGCCTACCTGGTGTGTGCGACGTCCACGATGAGCTTGTCGCCGGACTGCTGCACTCGGAAGGGCAGCTTGGCTCGTACACCCAGGCCGATCTGGGTCTGGCCTTCGAAGCTCGCCCCGAACTTGGTGTCCGTGAACGTCTTGTATCCGGTGATCTTCACGCCGGGCAGCGGCTTGCCCGCCTTCCCGGCGTACGTCGGCTTGTGCGTCGCCGGGTCGTAGCTCGGCGCGGACACGAATATCTGCAGGATGGCGCCGCCGGTGACTGGTATCTGCTCGCCGGAGCCGTCCTGGTGGAACTTGGGCACGTAACCGACGTGGTAGCCGATCTTGCCACTCACGCCTTTGACGTCGAAGACCATGCGGTCGTAGCAGGTGCTCTGGCTGGTCGTGATGTTCCTCAGCGGCTTGGTGTCCGAGTCCGTCGCCGACTTGGTACCGCTGCCCCAGGCGGTCGAACAGGCTTCGGCCGAGGGGGCCTTGTCCACGGGACCGGTCGCGGCGCCGGCCGTCCCGGCGGTGGCCACCAGGCCGGCACCGGCCACCAGGAGTGCCGCGGCAGCTGTTCCTAACTTACGCATGACATACCTCAGAGAAAGGTTGACTACAGGGTTCATACGGGGGGCGGTGCCCCATCCGTGATCTTCACCCTACTCAGTCCCCATCCGTGTTCGTACTCGGATCACTTCTAGCTACACCGGCGTCCTACCTGCCTGGCCAGTGAGTGACGGCCTGGATCGGGGTGGCGAGAGCGCGGAAGCGGCCCGCGAACGCGGCCCTGGCCCATCGGTGCGTCGATGTCCTCGCGGTCCACCAGGGAGGCGTACGTGGCGAACACGACCACGGGCTCGCGCCCGACCCACAGGGCGCGCTGGATGGTTGGTGGTAGCGCGCACGCCTAGCTGCTCCAGGACTTCGTCCTTCTCCAGTGAGCACACGGCGACCATGGGGGAGCGATGGCCCACCAGGCGCCATGTCTCAGCGGTCTGCGCGAGCAGGTCCAAGGCCGACACCACCACAAGGATGTGGCCGCCGGGGAAGCTCTCCAGCGCGGCCGCGGCGGCGGTGATCGTCTTCCCGGATCCGGTCGCGGACACGATCGTGCCCCGCGCCCCCTGAGGGGGCACAGATGACCTTGCAGAGAATCCCACCCACTTGGGGAAACTCGCCTTCCGGTCGACCGGGTGTGCCCGGAGCTCAATGCCCGGCGTTCAATGATTCTCCTCCAGCTTTTTCTATGACCGTTTCGGGAAATCACCGGGCGGTGTGAAGGGGGACCAGCCCGTACCGTCCTCGCCCACCACAACCCGTTCGGCGAGCTGCGCCAGGACCTGCGACGGCTGGAGCCCGCTCCGATCGGCCACAGCCCGGATCCGTCGGCCGGATCCGTCGGCCGGATCCGTCGGCCGGGTCCAGCGGACAACCACAGCTCCGCCCGCGCTTCGTCCGCGCCTCCCGCCGCCGCGCCTCGAAGGCGGCCCGCGCCACAAGAGCACCGGCACGCCGCTCTTTGCGCTCCCGAGCCCATATCGAGCCCTGGGCGCCCTGCTCCGGCTCGTACGCGCCCCAACCGGCCGCAACCATCAAGTCCCTGACGCGCTGCCACCCAGGGTGCTTGGCTGCCCAGGCGTCAGCCGGCCGCTCCGGGTCCATCTCGAACTCGGAGGGGGAACCACCCCGCCGCAACTGCTCTGCTGTCTCACACCTACGAACAGCGGCCTCCGCTACCTTCTGCGCAACGGCGGTGATATCCAGACCATTTGCCCGGCGGGGGGACCTGATCATGTGCAACATCCTGAGCACTCCACATACGGTTCCCTTTTTCGGACGGCGCAAAATAGGCTCCGATCCGATGCAACCTGGCTCCGAGCCCGTGCGTATAGGATGCGAGAACCGCACTTCACATGGGGAGGGGATCTCATGTACTTGGACCGTTCGGCCGGTTGGACCGCTGGCCGTCTTGGCTCCGATATCGCGGCCTGTGTCGCCCGCGAGCCCGCAGTTGGGAGGCCGGAGTGAACCGGATTTCGGTCCGGGGATTCGCAGTGGTGTCGGCCACGGCGGTCACCGCTGTAGGCGCCGTTGCTGGTGTTGCCTCAAGCAGCACCGGTCGGCCCGGAAGCGACGCCGAGGCCACGGCAAGCGACGCGACGCTTCTCGCCGACATCCCGGCGGGTCAGCAGGCTCAGGTGCAGACCGCGTTGTTGACGCAGCAGGCCGACGCAC
>NZ_JBSGZO010000064.1:0-27505 GCF_053611045.1 Streptomyces sp. NPDC054841
CTCATGAAGTGACCCGCGGGTGGCGCGGCCTCACAGGTGCGTCGGCTCGAACATCCTCAGCAGCGCCGGCAGCACCACGACCGAAGGGCCTGGCTGCTCGAAGGACTTCGTCAGGTCCGCACGGAGCGACTCGGGGGTCGTACGGACCGCCGGTACCCCGAACGATTCGGCGAGCGCCACGAAGTCCGGGCGGGACAGCTCGGTCGCCGTGGCCTCGCCGAAGGCGTCCGTCATGTATTCGCGCAGGATGCCGTAGCCGCCGTCGTCGACGATCAGCCAGGTGACGGGCAGGCCGTACTGCTTCGCCGTCGCGAGCTCCGCGATCGAGTACATCGCTCCGCCGTCGCCGGAGACCGCGAGCACCGGCCGGGACGGGTCGGCGGCGGCCGCGCCGAGCGCGGCGGGGAAGCCGTAGCCGAGGCCGCCGGCGCCCTGGGCGGAGTGCATCGTGTTCGGGTGCCGGGCGTCGAAGGCGGACCAGGCCCAGTAGGCGAGGATGGTCATGTCCCAGAAGCTCGGGGAGTCGTCCGGCAGGGCCGCACGGACCGCGGCGAGCACCTCCTGCTCCAGACTCAGTTCCTGGCCGGCGATCCGCTCCCGCACCTTCGCGAGAAGGGTGGACACCCGCTCGGCGGCGGCCGGGTCGCGGCTCCCCCGTAGCCCTTCGGACACGGGAGGTACCCCCACCTCCACCGTCTCCAGCAGCGCCGAGAGCGCGATGCGGGCGTCGGCGTGGATACCGAGCGCGGGGTGGTTGGACTCCAGCTTGCCGAGGTCCGCCTCGATCTGGATGACGCGTCCGCGCGGGGCGAACGTGTGGTAGTTCGAGGAGAGTTCGCCGAGGCCCGAGCCGACGACGAGCAGGACGTCGGCGTCCTCCAGGAGGTCGGTGGTGTGCCGGTCCTCCAGCCAGGACCGCATCGACAGGGGGTGCTCCCACGGGAACGCGCCCTTGCCGCCGAAGGTGGTCACGACCGGCGCGTCCAGCTTCTCGGCCAGCGCCAGCAGCTTGCCGGCGGCGTCGGAACGTACGACACCGCCGCCCGCGATGATCGCCGGGCGGGAGGCGTTGGACAGCAGGTGCGCCGCCACGGCCGTCAGTTCGGGGCGGGGCACCAGGTCGTGCGGTGTGGCGTCCATGGCCGTGACGACGGGCAGGCTCGTCTCGGCGAGCAGCACGTCCTGCGGGATCTCCACCCAGACCGGGCCGTGCGGGGCGCTCAGCGCGGACTCCCAGGCGGCGGCGATCGCGGAGGGGATCTGCGAGGCCGTACGGACGGTGTGCACGGACTTGACGATGTCGCGGAACGACGCCTTCTGGTCGCGCAGTTCGTGCAGGTACCCGTGGCGTCCGCCGCCGAGACCCGCGGTCGGGATCTGGCTGGAGATGGCGAGCACCGGAGCGGACGCGGCCGCCGCCTCCTGGAGCGCGGCGAGCGAGGTGAGCGCGCCGGGCCCGGTGGAGAGCAGCAGCGGGGCGACCTCGCCGGTGATCCGGCCGTAGGCGTCGGCGGCGAAGCCCGCGTTGTTCTCGACGCGCAGTCCGACGTACCGGAGCGACGAGCGGCGCAGGGCGTCGAACATGCCGAGCGCGTGCTGGCCGGGCAGGCCGAAGACGGTGGTGGAGCCGAGGCCCTGGAGGGTCTCGACGACGAGGTCACCGCCGTTGCGCCCGGCCGGCGGGTTGAGCGCGGCCTCGACCTGCTGCGGGGTCGGTCGCAGGACGAGGTCGTGGTCGTGGGTCACTTCGCGGTCCTCGCGGCGGCGATCTGACGGGACATGATCGTGGTCAGTTCGTACGCGGTGTGGGAGGCCGCGACCGACGTGATCTCGGCGTGGTCGTACGCGGGGGCGACCTCGACGACGTCGGCGGAGACCAGGTTGCAGGAGGCGAGCCCGCGCAGGATCTCCAGCAGCTCGCGGGAGGTCATGCCGCCGGCCTCGGGGGTGCCGGTGCCGGGCGCGTGCGCCGGGTCGAGGCAGTCGATGTCGATGGAGATGTACAGCGGACGGTCGCCGATGCGCTGGCGGAGCTGGTCGGCGACCTCGTCGGCGCCGCGGCGGTAGACGTCGGAGGAGGTGACGATGCCGAAGCCCAGCTTCTCGTCGTCGGTCAGGTCCTGCTTGCCGTAGAGCGGGCCGCGGATGCCGACGTGGGAGAGCGCCTCGGTGTCGAGGATGCCCTCCTCGACGGCGCGGCGGAACGGGGTGCCGTGGGTGTACTCGGCGCCGAAGTACGTGTCCCAGGTGTCCAGGTGCGCGTCGAAGTGGAGCAGCGCGACCGGGCCGTGCTTCTTGGCGACCGCGCGCAGCAGCGGCAGCGCGATGGTGTGGTCGCCGCCGAGCGTCATCATCCGGGCGCCGGTGCCGAGCAGATCGTCGGCCGCGGCCTCGATGGTCTCGACGGCCTCATTGATGTTGAACGGGTTGGCGGCGATGTCACCGGCGTCCGCGACCTGGGCGAGCGCGAAGGGCGAGGCGTCCTGCGCCGGGTTGTACGGGCGCAGGAGCCTCGACGCCTCACGGATGGCGTTGCCGCCGAAGCGCGCGCCGGGACGGTAGGAGACCCCGGCGTCGAAGGGCACACCGACGACGGCGACATCGGCGCTGCCGACCTCGTCGAGCCGTGGCAGCCGGGCGAACGTCGCGGGTCCGGCGTACCGCGGGATGCGGGACGAGTCGATGGGGCCGCGCGGCGTCTCGTTGCTGCTCATGACCATGCCTTCTTTCCTACGCTTTTCCTACAGTTCGAGGCTGTTTGACTTTAATGGACCGCCGGGACCGATTCCGCGGCGGTCGCCGGCTCGTTCTCGGGGGTGCGGCCCGCGAGGCGCTCGCGCCAGGCGGCCAGGATCGCCGCGTCCGTCGGCCTGGTGGCCAGCGAGACGATCACGTAGGCCGCCAGCGAGGCCAGCAGACCGTAGTAGACGGGCTGGTTGGCGAGGATGCCGTACTTCCACATCAGGCCGATGACCGCGACGCCGCCGACGACGACGGAGGACAGTGCGCCGTGGACCGTGCCGCGCTTCCACAGCAGTCCGCCGAGGATCGGGACCAGCAGTCCGCCGACGAGCAGGTTGTAGGCCACGGTCAGCGCCTCGATCACGTTGTTGAGGGCGATCGCGATGAGGATGACTGCGACACCCATCAGCAGGATGAACGTCCGGTTGCCCTTGACCTCGTCGTGCGCATCGGCGTCGGCGCGGTGGTGGGTGACCGCGCCGCGCAGCTTCGACCAGATGTCGTTGTTGGCGACGGTGGCACAGGCGATCAGGGCGCCGGAGGAGGTCGACATGACCGCGGCGAGCGCGGCGGCGAGGACCAGGCCCCGCACACCCATCGGGAGCGCGTCCTTGACGATGGTGGCGAAGGCGTCGTCGGCGTTGCCGAGGTTCGGGTAGAGCACCTTGGCGGCGGTGCCGATGACGGCGCCGGCGAGGGCGTAGACGAGGCAGTAGGTACCGGCGACGGTGCCGCCGTAGCGGGCGACCTTGTCGTTGCGGGCGGTGAAGACCCGCTGCCAGATGTCCTGGCCGATCAGCATGCCGAACGTGTAGATGAGGACGTACGTGAAGATCGTCTCGCCGCCGATGCCGAGCGGGGCGAAGTACTCGGTGGGCAGCTGGGCCTTCATCTCGGCGAAACCGCCCGCCTTGATCACGGCGATGGGCAGCAGCAGGAGGAGCACGCCGACCGTCTTGACGACGAACTGCACCATGTCGGTGAGGGTGATCGACCACATGCCGCCGAGCGTGGAGTAGGCGACGACGATCGAGCCGCCGAGGATGATCGCGAGCGTCCGGTTCATGTCGAAGAGGACGTCGAAGATCGTGGCGTAGGCGATGGTCGAGGTGACCGCGAGCATCAGGGTGTACGCCCACATCACGACACCGGTGATGAGGCCGGCCCGGCCGCCGTAGCGCAGGTCCAGCATCTCGGACACGGTGTAGACCTTCAGCCGGGCGATGCGCGCGGAGAAGAAGACCGAGAGGGCGAGGAGTCCGAGGCCGATGGCGAAGACCATCCAGGCGCCGGAGAGGCCGTACTTGTAGCCGAGGCCGACGCCGCCGATCGTGGAGGCGCCGCCGAGGACGATGGCAGCCATCGTGCCGGAGTACATCCAGGGGCCGAGCCTGCGGCCCGCCACCAGGAATTCGCTCTTGGACTTGGCGCGGCGCATGCCCCACCAGCCCATGGCCAGCATGCCGGCCAGATAGACGACGATCACTGCGTAGTCGACGGCCATGGGGCCTCCTTCGCTCACTCTCGGTGGCGTGTCGTGCAAGGGATACGAGGGGACGCAGCAGCTCTTGCGCGGGGACATCCGCCCGTACCCGCGGCTGCTGGACGTCTCGACGATAGGTGGCCGGAAAGCGACGCTGAAGTGTACGTTTCATCCATTCTCGAAGACGACATCGGATGGAACGTCCACCATGCCGGACCCCACCACTCGCCCCGCCGCCCCACCGGCCCCACCTGTCCCACTGGCCGCGCTGCTGGCCCGTGAGGACCTCGGCCTGCGGCTCATCGCGGGCGTCACGGATCCCGAGAACCCCGCAAGCGCAGAGAACATCGTCATCCAGTGGGTGCACACCTCGGAGATGGCCGATCCGTACCCGTATCTGCTCGGCGGCGAGCTGCTGCTGACGGCGGGCGTCCTGCTGAAGGATCCGGAGATGTACGCCGCCCGCGTGGTCGAGGCGGGCGGAGCGGCGATCGGCTTCGGCGTCGCCCCGGTGTACGACTCCGTGCCGGAGGCGCTCGTCGCGGCGTGCGACCGGCGCGGCCTGCCGTTGATCGAGGTGCCGCCGCAGACCCCGTTCACGGCGATCGCCCGCGCGGTCTGGCGGCTGATGGCCCAGGTCCGCCTCCAGGAGGTGCGCCGGGTGAGCGAGGCCCAGCAGGGTCTGGCCACCGCGGCGGCCCGCCCCGACCCGGTCCCGGCGGTGCTCCAGCAGCTGGCGTCCCGGCTGGGCGGCTGGGCGGTCCTGCTGGCCCCGGACGGCTCGGCTCTGCAGGCGGCCGGCCGGGCGCCGTCACGGGAGGCACGCGAGGCGCTGGGGCGGCTGTCCCGAGTGGTGAGGCCGGACACGGAGGATGGGGAGAACGAGGAGAACGAGGCCGGGGGCGCGGATTCCCGCACGGCGCCGCCGCCCGGTACCCGGCCGGAGGCCGGCGCGCAGGCCGCCGGCTCCGCGCGGCCGGCACCCGCCTCGGCCACCGACTCCGTCGGGGACACCCACCTCGCCGCGTACGCGCTGGGCGGCGGCGAGGGCCTCGTCCTCGGGATCGCCGCCGAGGCGCGCGAGCCCGGCGGGCACACGATCGCGGGAGTCGCCGTCGTCCTGCTGTCACTGCTCACCGCCCCGCATCAGGGAGCCGACGCGGCCGGGCGGTCCGCCGCACTGGTGCGGCTACTGCTGGGGGCCGCACCCGCCGACGTGGCACGGGCGCTGGGCCCGGGGCCGTGGACGGTGGTGCACGCGACCCGGCCGGGACAGCCGGACCGGATCGCGGCCTCGGCCCTCGGCGCGGCGCTGGGCAGCACACTGGTGGACGCGGACGGCGCGACCGTACGGATCCTGCTCTCCGGCGAGCGGCGCATCGAGCCGCAGCCCGGCTGGACCCTCGGAGTGAGCGCCCCCGCCGAGCCCTCCGAGCTCACCGCCGCCGACACCTCCGCGGCGCGCGCCCTGCGCCGGGCCGAGGCGACCCGGGCGCCGCTGGCCCGCCAGCGCGACGCGGGCCTCGCCGAGCTGATCGCGCCCGGCGAAGCCGCCGTCCACGCCCGCACCCTGCTCGCACCCATCGCGGCCTCGCCCGCCCTGACCGAGACCCTGCGCGTCTGGCTCTCGCTGCACGGCAGCTGGGACCGCACGGCGCTGGCCCTGGGCGTCCACCGCAACACCGTGCGGCAGCGGATCGCTCGCTGCTCGTCGCTGCTGGGCGTCGACCTGGACGACGCGGACGTACGGATGGAGCTGTGGTTCGCACTGCGGTACGCATGACGCACCCGCGTCACCGAGGTTTCGTCGCGTCACCGAGGTTTCGTCGCGCCGCCGTGGCTCCGTTGCGCCGCCGTGGTCCCGTCACACCGCCGCGGTTCCGTGGGAAGCCCACGACTCTCGGCCCCGAAGGCTGTCGCTACGACCCAAGTCCCTTGCGCCACAGACGTGTTGGAATTCCTGCATGGCTTCTCCCGCTGACGGAACCACGATCCTGAACCCGGACGAGCCCGAACGCCGCCTGCGTGCCGAGATCGAGCGGCTCCGGGACGAGGCAACGCACCAGAGGACGCTCGCCCACCGGCGGGCCGAGTTCTGGACCAAGCTGGACATCGGTCTCGGCTTCCCCGCGGCCCTGCTCGCCGGCACGGCAGGAGCGGCGGGACTGGCCACGGCGGAGGCGCGCATTCCCGCGGCACTGATCGCCCTGGCCTCTGCCGGGTTCGCGGCCGGGGCGGGCTTCCTGCGCAGCGACACCAGGCGCAGAGCCAACAAACGCGCCCGGCACGCGTGGGCCGCCGTGGAGGGCAAGGCCACGGTGAAGCTGACCCAGGAGCACCTGACTTCCGAGGACCTCGGCGAACTGCTCGAATGCCGCCAGGCCGCCCTGGCGGCGTACGACGGCGAGGACCCACAGCCGGGGCCGCCGCCGCTCGCCCCGGGCTGAGCCCGGGCACGGCCAGCGGCAGCCAGGGCTACGCGATCTCGCCCATCCACATGCGCCGCCCCAGTTCATCGAGCTCGGCCTTGCGCTCCTCGTACTCGGGCAGCGCCTGTCCCAGCAATCGCCAGAAGCCCGCACGATGCCCAGGCACTCGGACATGAGCAAGCTCATGGGCGACGACATAGTCCACGAGATGCATCGGTAGCTGGAACAACGGCCATC
Source organism: Streptomyces sp. NPDC054841 (assembly GCF_053611045.1). Lineage (NCBI taxonomy): Bacteria > Bacillati > Actinomycetota > Actinomycetes > Kitasatosporales > Streptomycetaceae > Streptomyces > Streptomyces sp. NPDC054841. The sequence goes on from NZ_JBSGZO010000064.1 coordinate 6,892, forward strand.
CAAGACTCATCCGGCCGGGGCCGCGCTCGCCTTGTCCTGGAAGGTACCTCCCCCAGCGCCCGCCGAGGTCGCACACGTCCAGCTCCGGCTCGGCAACCGCCAACCGGGCAGCCCACGGCTGGAGGCGACTGGTCGCCCATTCCCGGCCCGCCCGGCAGTACCAGTCGACCAGCGCCGCCCGGCCACGCCCCGGGTCCCCGGCCTGCTCCTCGCTCATGACGAGACGCCCGGCGATAAGCCGGACCTCAGCCTCGGCGGGCCGGTCGGAGTCGATCGCGAGCCGGTAGGTCCTCCCCAGGTAGCGGAAGACCTCCCCTTCGACCAGGCGCTTCGCAGGATTCAACGGGCGCGTCCGCTCGCGCACCGCGAGTTTGGTCAGCACCCAGGACCTGTGCGCGCGTACGAACTCCTCCGCGTCCGACGCGAGGCGTCCCTCCGGTGCATGGAGGGTCAGATCGGCGTCTGCCTCCACGGTCAGCGCGAACCGCTTGCGGCGGGCGCTGACACGCACGCGCAACGACAAACCGTCCACGATGAGCAAGTTCCCCTCAGACAGGCCAAGGGGAATGCGGGCATCGGCGAGGGCGGTCACGCGGCCTATTCTCCCTGGGCCCTGGCCAGAAACTGACGCCGGTTGTCCGACGCGAAGGCGGCGAGTCTCTGCGCGACGCTGCCCAGCGGCGCCCAGTCCGTAGCGGCGGGACGGAGGCCGCCTCGGATCAGCTGGGTCTGGATGCTGTTCGCCAACACGGTGAGATCCTGATGCTGTCCCTGGTACGAGGCCTTGGCCATGGTCTGCGCAGCTGTGTCGCATACCGCGCCGACCAGCGGCCGCGTGTCTTCGGTCCCCCTGACGACTCCGGGATTCTCGTCCAGAAGCTGGTCCAGCAGCCGGTAGACCTTCTGCTCCAATGGGCTGAACCCCGCGAGCGCCGGGTCCTCCCCGTCCTCCTGCCGGGCCTTCTCAATCAGGGAACCGAACTCCTCGATCTGCTCCTCGAAGCGCCCGGAGAGCTCCCGAAGAACCTCCTCCAGCCGCTGCGAGAGCCGGGCGTACTTCTCCGGGTCCTCCCGTTTGACCCGCTCCTCCAGGTGGAAGCGGAGTGCGTGCCCCATCTCGGCAGCCGCCTCACGCGGCGGCATTGCGCTCACCCTGTCGTCGAAGACCGGCGAGGCCAGCGAGACCGGCGCGATGACCTGCTCGATCTCCGGACCCTCCAGATGCTCGGCGATCATTGCGCGGACCTTGCGCCCATAGTTGCGCAGAGTGAACGTCCCGCCTGGCGCGTCCCGGTGAAGGGTTCTGATGCGCTTCTGGAGCATCCCCCAGCGCCGGGCGTCGCCCACGTACTCCAGGCCGTGCTCGTGCGGCAGCACCCGCTCCAGCGCTGCGAGGAACTGATGCAGCACCTCGTCGAACCCGAACCGTGCCGTCTCGTCCTCGAAGGTCAAAGCGGCGGACCGCACCGCGTTGAAGTCACTGAGGTGGGCATCCAGGACGCCGTGTTCGCTCAGGTAGCGACGTACGGCGTCGGCGGCCGGCCCGAGTCCGCCGATCTCGTCGGACAAACTGCGCATGGTGTCGTCGACATCGGCTTGCTGGTACTCGGCCAGCGCTCCCGTCAGATGATCGAAGACACCGTAGTAGTCGACGACGTATCCGATGTACTTGTCCGGCATCGGCCGGTTGACCCGGGCGACGGCCTGCAGCAGTTCGGCGTCACGGATCGGCCGGTCCAGGTAGAGAGCCTGCTCGCGCGGAGCATCGAACCCGGTGAGCAGCATGGACTTGACGATGAGGAACGCGACGGGGCTTTCGGGATGCACAGGATCGGGGCCGGTGCTGGTCCTCTCCGGCTGCTCCACGCCTTCCTGGGACCACGGGTTGTCGCCCATGCCGTCTGGCTCCACCTCGTCCTGAACCGACGAATGGAACGGAGTTGTGGTCACCCACTCGGGCTCGGGCGGCAGATGCGGAAACGCCTGGTGGAAGCGCTCGATGTACGCCTTCTGGCGCTCCTTGTCCGTCCAATGCAGCCACTGGCGCCGCTTGCGCTCCTTGCCCGGGGAGATGACCGGCACGAAGTCGATACGGCGCAACAGGGAACGGTACTGGTGAGCCTGGTAGAGGTAGCGCAGCCGCCGGGACAGCTCCTCCAGCGGAATGCCGGTCACCGACTCCGGCCTGAATCCGGCAAGCTCGACCATGAGCGCGTCGCGCGCGGCCCGCAGGGCGTGGTGGTACTCGACGGCTGCCTTCCGGCTGACCGCCGCGACCTGTGCCTTGAAGCCACCTCCTGGCAGCACCCAGGTGACCCAGTGCTCCAGCATGTCCTCTGCCTTGGCGCGGATCATCGGCGTTGATTCCGCGACATCGCGCTCAGTGGGCCAGCGTCGCAGCAGTGCCTTGCGCTCGTCGTCCGTACGGTCCCGGATCAGATCCTCGAAGCCGCGGTCGAGGCCGTCCTTGTCGAAGATCTTGCCCTCGCCGGTACGGCCTTCGTAGCGGATGCGTACGACGACGCCGTCACGCTCCGCGTCTGCCATCCGGTAGGTGTCGAGGAAGCCTCGGTCGGGGCCGCCGCTGAAGATCCGGCGGGTGTCCTCGGCCCGGCCGGTCATGATCGGTGTCCCGGTAAATCCGATCTTTGCGGCGTTCGGGATCGCCTTGCGCAGGGCCGCGTGCAGCAGGCTGGTGTGCGAGCGGTGGGCCTCGTCGACGAGGACGAGGATGTCCGAGGAGGTGTTGCACTCGGGGAAGTTCGGCACAGGCGGCAGTGCGGCTGCCCGGCGCCCCCGTCGGGACCTCTCGGCGTCCTCGTACTCCCCTGCCAAGTCCCGGTCGTCACCGTCACCGTCGGCCTCGGCGGCGAAGGCGAATCCCCCCGCCCCGTACTTCTGGATCATCGCGAAGACGACGCGTCGTCCGCCGTCGCGCAGCAGCCCTTCCATCTGGGTCGCCGTCTCGGCCGTCTCGACGTCGGACTCGCTCAGCTTCAGCGTCTTGGAAAGCTGGTCCTGCAACTGCGTACGGTCGGTGACGACGACGACGGTGAACTCGCTGAGCCGGTGGTGCAGATGAATACGGCGCACGAGAAACGTCATGGTCAGGCTCTTGCCGGAGCCCTGGGTGTGCCAGATGACCCCGCCGCGCTCGTCCTCAAGCACGGGACTGCCCCGCGTTCTGCCCGTGAGCAGCTTCCGTACGGCCTTCTCGGCGGCGCGATACTGCTGGTGCCGGGCGACGGCCTTGACCGTCCGGGTCCCGCCGGAATCCGTCTCGACGGGGAGCGGGATGACGTAGTGGCGAACGACGTTGAGGAGCGCGGCGGGGCGCAGGACGACGCCGACGAGCTTGTGGCGCTCGTTCAGCGTGCCGACGGCGTCCGGCAGCTCGGCCCTTAGTGTTGTCCCGTCCTCCGGTTCGATGCTCCGCCAGGGATGGAAGTGGTCGGGCGTGGAGGTGACCGTCCCGAGATACGCGGTCTCCGCGGTGGCGGCCACAAGCAGCTGCACGGTACGGAAGAGCTCCGGGACACCAGCGGGGAGCGGAAGATCGGTGCCGTCGCGCTCGTCATCGGCGATCGGATCGCCGGCGTAGTGCCGGAGGTCGAGTACGGCGCTACGGATGGGGTCGGCGAGGTCGGGGCTCTTGCACTCGACGGCGACGAGCGGGATGCCGTTCACGAACAGGACGAGGTCGAGTATCGACACATCGCCGGAACGATTCTTGACGCGAAGTTGGTCGACGACGGTGAACTCGTTGAAGCTGGTGCGGTCTTCGTGCCACTCGACGTACTGAACCGTGGCGGATGCCCCGCCGTGCGCGGCGGACGGGCCGGTGAGAACGGAACCGCTCAGCAGCAGGTCGGTGGCGTCGAGGTTGGCCTGCGCAACGCCCTTGCCGAGAGGGACGGACGCGAGCTCTGCGACGGAGCGGCTTACGTCAGTGTCGTCCATCCATGGCTCGCCGTCGGCCGCCCGGACGTTGATACGGCGCAGGGCCGCGTCGAGCTTGTCAACCAGCAGGGGAGTGTCGGCGTCGAGTGTGCCGATCTCCTTGCCGGGAACGTGCGTCCAGCCCATCGCCTCAAGCTGCGCGACGATCGGCCGCTCCACCTCGTCCCTCTCGACCTGTACCACCATGCCCCCGCGCCTTCCGCCCCGCCGTTGCGCCGTGCTCCGCTCAGGTGATCCATTCTGCGCCCTGAGCGGGCGGGATGGGAGGTTTCCGGCCGCATGGGCCAGGGCGGAGCCCGGTGACGTACCCCGACATGTGGGTACGTCACCGAGCTTGATTGGGCGGTTCAGGACCTCGGCAGGAGGTTGTCGCTCTCGTCGGGGTCACCGTCCCCCGGTACCGGGAGGCGCGCACCCCGGCTCTGCGCAATCCGGTGCACGTCGCGAAGCGCCTCGGCCATACGGGCCACGACGAAGCGGAGTTGTGCGCTGGTGACCTGCCGGTCGGCGAGCATGTTCTCGGCATGGTCGAGCAGTTCGACGGCCATGCCGAGCTGCACGCTCTCGATGTTGTCGGCGACGCGGGACAGGTATCCGGTCCCGTCACCGATGAGATAGCACGGCTTGCCTTCCGGGCTGGACCAGGGGAGCAGTCGGGCCATGCCTGGCGTCTGGCTCATCACGCCGTCACCTCCACGCCGTGGATCAGGCGCGGTCCGATGTCGACGCTGTGCACGGCGAGCCACAGCGCACGGCGTCGGGCCCGCTGGCGCCGTGCTTCCTCGCGCTGTTCGTGGGCGATGAGGTAGGGGCGGACGAGGGGGCTGTCCTCACCTCGCAGTACGGGCTCGGGGGGCCAGCGGGGTGCTGGCGGTGGCGTCACGGGCGCCGCGACGCGGCAGGCATCGGGTGATCGGTGGGGCTCTGGAACGGGCCAGAGGATCCGCAGCAGCGGCTCGAAGATACGGGCGATACAGTGCAGCACGTCGTCAACTCCTTGGGTTGGCGGCCACGCCCCCGGGCCGTCCACAGCGGTCGCGGGGGTCCTTCGTTTGCGGGCCGACGATTGGACATCGCTGTGTAGCGATCCACTCACAGAGTGAGACGGTGCGGGCTACCCTGACCAGGGGGTTAGAGGTGACAGATCCTTTGTCGCACGGGAGTTGACGATGAGTAACACCTATGGGGAATGGCTCAAGGCCCAGCGCGAGGCGGCGGGGCTGACGCAACAAAAGCTGGCCGACACGGCGATCATGACCCGCTCGCACATCTCTCACATCGAGGCGGGGCGTCGTATCCCGTCGAAGGAGGACGCGCGACGACTGGACAGGGCGCTGAACACGGGGAACGTGCTGAGCAGCTTCCTGCCGCAGGAGGACGTGGCGGTCGCCGACTACTTCGAGGCGGCTCGGCAGCTCGAACAACAAGCAACGGTGATCCGGGAGTTCGCGCTGTCCTTTGTACCCGGCATCCTTCAGACGAAGGCGTACGCTCGTGCGGTCTTGCGCGTCGGCTTTCCCCCCTTGAGCGCGGAGGAGCGTGACAGGCTCGTTGTCACACGGCTTGAGCGCTCGAAGATCCTCACCGGACCGCTTACGCCCGTAGTGTGGGCTCTCTTGGATGAGGCGGTGCTGCGCCGCCCGGCTGGCGGCCCAGAGGTCATGGCGGAACAGATCATGCACCTCGTCCGCCTGGCCGAGGACGAGCGTGTCCGCGTGCACGTGATGCCGTTCGGCCTCGGAATCCACCCCCTCATGCAGAGCATGTTGACTTTGATGTGGTTCGAGGATCAGCCCCCGGTGGCCTATTCCGAGGGCCTACAGGTCGGCAAGGTGCACGACGCCCCGGCCATCGTCGAGCGACTCCGGGGCGCCTATGATCTCGCGCTAGGCGACGCACTGCCGCTGAAGGATTCCCTTGCCTTGATGCGGGCAATAGCGAAGGAATACGGACACCATGAGTGAGCGCACCCTCCCGAAGGCTTCCACGCTGAGCGGCTGGCGCAAGTCGTCCTACAGCGGGAACGAAGGGGGGAGCTGCGTCGAAGTCCTGGATGGCTACCCATCAGGTGTCCCCGTCCGCGACTCCAAGACCCCCCACGGCCCCGCGTTGGTCTTCCCGGCGGACAGTTGGTCGCAGTTCGTCGCAGCCGTCAAGGAGAGAGAGCTCCACACCTGAGCCCTCGGCAGCTCTCCGGGCAAAAGAACCGCGCCTCACGAGGCGCGGGTTCGAGGCGCTGTTACTCAGACCCCACAAGCCAGCAAGTCCTCAACGAGGCCCAGCTTGAGCGTGCGCAATTTAGCCAACTCGAGCCGTTCCATTTCCAGTTGTTCACTGCAAGAGCGAAGCGATTCGACGATTCGGAACTGCTCATCGATATCGACCAAGGGGAAGGGCACAGATTCGACAGCGACCCTCGAGATCGTGTAGAGACCAGAGCTTGTTGCTGCAACTTTTCGCCAGTACGACCTTACGGTGTCGGAATTCAACCAAAACTCCGAAAACTGCTCGATATTGCAAGCGGATCGCAAGCGGAAGAGATGGTTCTGGTAAAAATAACCAGAATCCCTCTTGGCAATTACAGCACATCGCCCAATCTCATTCGGATTGGCGTGGCCCTCCACGACAAGAAGATCACCTTCCCGTAGCGCATACTTGGCCTCATCGCCCGGGAACTGCTCTACGTGCGCCAAGCTCGACGAATCGATATAACCGCGCTGAACGTTTGCCACGCGTAGGTATGCCCTTTCCCTCCCTCTAGGGTTGCGATCTGGGCCAAGCGTAATCCCCCCGCCGACCTCGAAAAGTTCCCCAACTCGACCCATCGGTCCATCTTTGAGTTCAGCCGAAATTCGGTCGGCGACACCAAACAGAAGACGAGAGAGCTTCGCGATCGACGCCTCAATGGCGCGCTCCTGCGCTGTCACGGCTTCGGTGACCGCCACGATCCGCCGCTGCTCGGTTAGCGGTGGAACCGGAATGCTGAATTCCAGCACGTCCGACTTCGTGATATTGGGGTCCTTCCGAGTGCTCGCCGCGAACTGACGCCACCTCCGTCGACCGTGTTGTAGAGCAATCAAGAGATATTTGGAATCAAGATCAGCGCGCGCTTCAAGAACGGAGATTGCTTGATTAACCGCAGCCGGCACTTGAAGAATTGACGTGCGGCCGATCTGCCCCCACCCACCGTACATGGCCACCAGCACCGAACCCGCTGGAAAAACACGCATTCTCAGCTCGGACACAGCCACTTCCGTCAACGCCTCATCCGTTGCCGAAATTGGCCCTTCATTGAGATCCAGGGTCTTTACCCATGGAGTCCCAAGACGACTGAAGTACCTAGAGCCCGCTGCCCTACTTGGAGTTGCGCCGGCACTGACACGACACAATTCACCGATTGGAATTAGAGGCCATCCAGTATGCCCACTCCCCGATTCCCCATCGGCGAACGCATCAGCAGTAGGTACCTCTGCACCGGGCACGCCGTTCAGGGGGCCGCTCCCGACCTGCCGAGCATTAGGAATTTGGAAAGTGCTCACCTCACTCGCCATATCCCAGCTCCTTCAAGAACCCGTTCAGCGTTGCTGCCGCCCGCTCCCGCTGCGCACGGATCTCCCGCAGCGATACCGCATATTTGTCTGCCCACGAGTTATACGCAGCGATCAACTCCCGCCGCCGACGCACCACATGCCCGTTCATCTTCCTGGCCAGGTCGTCCCTCAGCAGTTCCAGTACCACTCGGCGCTCCTCGTCCGGGTCCAGCGCCTCCCGCTCCCGGAAGAGCCTGGGCTGTTCCTCACCCAGTTTGGCCTGGTCGCTCGATTGTCGCTCGAACCAGAAATCCGACTCAAGGCGCTTGATCAACGCGCCCGCCTTGGTGCGCTCCCTCTTCACGTGGGCAAGTTCCGCCAACTGCTCTGCGTTCAGAGTGACTTCTTCACTCGTGGGCTCCTCAGCATCCTCATCGTCCCTGCCCTCGCCGTCGTCCGACGGCTCTGGCTCCGCGTTCAGTTCCTTCCACCGCGCGTCCAGCTCCGCCTTCCGCGCGTCCGCCGCCGCCAGCTCCTCCAGGAAGTCCGGTGCGATGGCGGCGACCACCTTGTGGTCGTACGCCTGGCGCCGCTCCGCAGCCGTCCTCTTCCGCAGCTTCCGCGTCTTCGGTTCCTGCTCCGGAGCCAGCATTGTCTCGACGTTCTCGACCCAACCGTCCAGGACCCCAGCGAAGCCGTTCTCCGACAGCGCGAGCAGGTCGTACTTGGCCTCGTACCACCAGCCGGCCACCGCGCCCGCGAGCGCGTACCGGTCGAGCAGGCCCACGCCGCCTAGCCGCTCCACGAACGATTCGATCAGCGAGCCCCGTACGGCCATCAGCGCGGCTTTGCGCTCCGCCGGGGTCAGGTCGGCCAAGCGCTCCGGGGTTGCAGCCACGGCCTCCAGGTGGCGGGCTTCCTCCTCCCACCACTTCGCGAAGGCGGCCCGCAACTCGTCCTCGCGCGGGCGGGCCAGCTCCGCCAGCCGCGCCGCGTCCGGGCGCTGGCCCTCGGCGAGGAAGTCCACGTAGTCCGGGTCCACCGGATCGCGCTCGGCGAAGAGATCTCCCAGCGTCACCCCATACGCGTCCAACAACCCGTGCTTTGCCTCGATCTCCGCGCGCGGGACCCCGCCGACCAGATGCGCCCGCACATCCTGCGGCTCCGGCTGCGGTGTGTTGTCCACGTACCGTCGGATGTTGAGGTTGTAGTCGTTGTCGCGCAGCTCCTGACGGCTCACCCGCCGCGAGAATCCCGGCACCTCCGCGAAAGCGTGAAAGATGGAGGTGATTTTCTCCGCGTGCTCGGGCAAAAGCACGTTCTGCGCCCGCTCCGAGTGGAACTCACGATCGGCGTTGATGAACAGGACCTTGTTCTCGCGGTCCTGCACCTTCTTGCGGGGCGGCCGCAGCACCAGGATGCAGGCAGGGATGCTAGCACCGTAGAAGAGGTTCGGAGCGAGGCTGATGATCGCCTCGATCGCATCCTTCTCGATCAGTTCGGCACGGATGTCCCGCTCGCCACCCGCGCGGAACAGCACGCCGTTCGGCATAACCGTGACGACCATGCCGCCGCGCCCCTCGCGCTTTGTCTCCCAGAGCATGTGCTGGAGGAACATCAGGTCAGCCCTGCTGCGCTCGCCCGTCTCCCCGTACTTCGCGCGCTCCGCCTTGTAGGCGAGGTCGTCGAGGACGTAGTCCATGGAAAACGGCGGATTGCTGAGCACACCGTCGAAACGGTCCTCGTCCGACTTCGGCACGTGCGCCGGCTCGGCAAGGGTGTCCCCCGTGCGCAGGTCGAACCGGCGCACCCCGTGCAGCACCATGTTCATCGTCGACATGATCCAGGAGCCACTGTTGGCGTCCTGACCGGCGAAGAACATGTCCGAGGTGTCGCCCCCGTGCTCCTCCACGTACTCCTTGGCGTGGATGAGCATTCCGCCCGAGCCGACGCACGGGTCGTAGATACGCATGCCCTGCCGGGGGCGCAGCAGCTCGACCATCATGCGGACCACGGCACGTGGGGTGTAGAACTCGCCGCCCTTACGGCCCGCGGAGTCCGCGAACTCCTTGATCAGGTACTCGTACGCGGCGCCGATGAGGTCCGGGAACTCGAAGTCGTCCGTCCGCAGCCGGATGCGCCCGAAGTGCGCGATGAGGAGCTTCAGCCGCTGGTCAGCGAGCTTGGCCGCCCCCGCCGCCGTGCCCGAACCGCCGATGCGGTTGAAGTCGAGGTGATCGAAGAGGCCCTTGAGCTTGCTGTTCTGGCCTTCCAGTGCCTGGAGAGCGGGACGCAGCCGGTCCTCGTTGATGTTGTGGGTGGCCGAGGAGATCCACTTCCACCGGGCATTCTTCGGAACGAACAGCACATCGCGATCGGCGTAGGCGGACTCCTGCTCCAGGTAGCCCTCCAGCAGCTCCCCGGTAAGGCCCAGCTCCTCCGCCGCATGCTCCCTGATCCGCTCGCGCGCCGCCTCGAACTCGTCATTGGCCCGCTTAAGGAACAGCAGACCGAAGATGTAGTCCTTGTACTCGGAGGCATCCATCGTGCCGCGAAGAATGTCCGCGGCGGCGAACAGATGCCGCTCCAGCTGCGCGAGCGTGAGCTTGGCCACGTCACCGTCTTCCCTACGACCCGATACGACGAGGGAACCCTACGGCGACTGAGGGGCGAGGTGATAACCGTCGATCCAAACCGGTCGGGATCCGTCAGTAGGAGGTGATCCCGAGGCCCTTCTCGACGAACTCGAAGACGTCTGTGTACGGGTCGCGCAGCACCTTCGGTACGTGTTCCGGGTGCGCCGCGTTCATCTCCTTAGCCCGCTTCCTCGCCACGGCGAAGCTGCCTTCCGGGATCTGCTCCGGCAGCACGTTCTTGATGTTCGCGGCGCTGCCGGCGAACGGCAACCGGTCCGCCGCCATGTCGCAGACGCCTCCGAAGGTGCCGGTGACATGCTTGAGGTGAAGCAGCCGCCACACCTCGAAGCACGGATGCGAGAAGGCGACCTGTACCCCGCCCTCCTCGGCCTGCTTCAGAGCCGTCTGGATCTGCTCGTGCTGGTCCCGGTCGAACAGGCACCAGACCTCCGGCCAGAACTCCTTGCCCAGCTTGCTGCGCTTGGCGGCCCGCGTCTCCTCACGCATCAGTCGCACCGCGGCCTCGACCAGCTTGATCGGCTTGCGCTGCGATCCGGGAGCCGACTGATTGGCGATGCGGACCTCCACACCAGTCACGTCTGCCCGGCTCCGCACGATCTCGATGTACTGGGGTTCGGTCACCCGACCCTCGGTGAACACGTGCACGACTCTGTGACGCCGCTGTCCCTTCTTCGCGGGGCCCAGCGAGTCCCTCCCCCTCGTACGCGCCATCAGCTGCCGCTCCGCTCCGCTTCGTACTCGCGTTCCTGTTCGTTCGCCGCCAGCAGCCGCCGGGCGATCTGGCCCTCCAGGAGCGACGGGACGGCACCGAAGGCACCGGCCAGGTAGGACTTCATCAGGTCCTCGTCCTCCCCCGGGGAGGCAGCCGTCAGCGGATACAGGTCGGTCGCCCCGTCCTTGTCCTTCTCCGTGAGCCACACCTGGCTCGGCTCCAACAGGCGGCCACCGCTCGGTGTGGTGAGCACCGATGGGTCGTGCGAGGTGAAGACGAGCTGCGCGCCCCTGGGGTTGGCGTGCGGATCATGGAAGAGCCGGACGACCTCGGCCGCGAAACGCGGGTGCAGGCTGGAGTCCAGCTCGTCGACGAGCAGCACGGCGCCTTCGTCGAGTGCCAGCAGCAGGGGGCCGAGCAGGGCGAACCATGATCGGGTGCCGAAGGACTCGTTGCGCCAGTCGAAGGCGACCTCTCCGGTGGCCGACCGGTGGGTGAGCTTCACCGTGGTCCGGTCCCTACCTTCCTGAACGACCTCCGCGCCGGTAATCCCCAGGTCGGCGACCCGCAGCAGCTCATTGATACGGCGGGCACGGCTACCGGAGAGCTCTCGCGTGGTGAACGCCTCGCGCTGCGTCCGCTCGTCCTCCGGGTTGATGAGCCACAGGTTGCGGCGGAACCAGTGGAAGAGAGGGGAGAGCTGGGGATGGTTGTCCGTGCCGGCCGTGGACAGAAGCAGTGCGTTCGGCCGGGTACGCCGCTCCAGTTGGGCCCGGTCCTTCACCCGGCTGCCCGGCCAGTCGTACGCCTTGGCCCGGGAGGCGTCGCGGTCGAGCCACACCTGACGGTGACCTCGGGGGTAGCTGTGCAGCCATTCCGCTTCGACACGTTCCGAACCGAGCTCGAAGCCGTACGTCCAGCGCACGCCGTCGATCACAAGATCCGTCTCGAAGAAACTCGGCTCGTCTCCGCCCTTCGCAGCAAGTGCGAAGGGGATCCGCGCAGTGCCGTCGAACGACGCCCATCGCGCGTACGAGTTCAGGACGGCGGCACTCATGTCCGTCAGGGCTGCCAGCACATTCGACTTGCCCGAAGCGTTCGCTCCGAAGATGCCGATGAGAGGCAGAACCGCCAGGGAGCGACTCCCGGCAAGCTCCAGAGGCCGGGCGGCCTCGCTCGGCTCCTCCTCGGGCACGACGAACGTCAGCTCCTGCTCGTCGCGCAGTGACCGTACGTTCGCGGTGCGGAACCTCAGCAGCATGCTGCCCCCTCTCCGCGGCCAGGGTAATGGTCAACAACGACATCGGCGTGCGTCGGGCGGCATTGGAGCGTGCTCATCCTCACTCTGGACAGGCTTGCGAACTGCCGGGTAACTTGGTCTGAGCAAGCGCTTAGACATAGCTGCCCCACGTACTGCGAAGGAGGCGTCGACCGTGCGCCGTACCGTCTACAACGAGGACCACGAGGCGTTCCGGGAGACCATCCGCGCCTTCATCGAGGCCGAGGTCGCCCCCGTCTACGACGATTGGTACGCGGCGGGCCAGGCGCCTCGCGACTTCTACTACAAGCTCGGCGAGCTGGGCATCTTCGGCATCAACGTCCCCGAGGAGTTCGGCGGCGCGGGCCTGGACACGCACAAGTTCGAGGCCGTGCTCTACGAGGAGACCTCACGCGCGGGCGTCAACTTCGGCGGCTCCGGCGTGCACGTGCTGCTCGCCCTTCCGTACATCAAGATGCTGGCCGACGACGAGCAGAAGAAGCGCTACCTGCCGAAGTTCGTCAGCGGCGAGGAGATGTGGGCGCTGGCGATGACCGAGCCGGGCACCGGCTCCGACGTCGCGGGCATGAAGACCACCGCCAAGCTCTCCGAGGACGGCACGCACTACGTCCTCAACGGCTCCAAGACCTTCATCACCGGCGGTGTGCACGCCGACCGGGTGATCGTGTGCGCCCGTACCTCCGCCCCGCGCGAGGACGACCGCCGCTTCGGCATCTCCCTGTTCGCCGTGGACACCAAGTCCGAGGGCTACTCCATCGGCCGCAAGCTGGACAAGCTCGGCCTGAAGACCTCCGACACCGCGGAGCTGGCCTTCGTCGACGTCAAGGTCCCGGTCGAGGACCTGCTCGGCGAGGAGAACAAGGGCTTCTACTACCTCGGCCGGAACCTGCCGTCCGAGCGCTGGGGCATCGCGTTCGGCGCGTACGCCCAGGCCAAGGCCGCCGTCCGGTTCGCCAAGGAGTACGTGCAGGAGCGCACGGTCTTCGGCAAGCCGGTCGCGCACTTCCAGAACACCAAGTTCGAGCTGGCCGCCTGCCAGGCCGAGGTGGACGCCGCCGAGGCCGTCGCCGACCGCACCCTGGAAGCCCTCGACGCGGGAGAGCTCACGCCCGCCGAGGCCGCCTCCGCCAAGCTGTTCTGCACCGAGGTCGCGCACCGCGTCATCGACCGCTGCCTCCAGCTGCACGGCGGCTACGGCTACATGAACGAGTACCCGATCGCCCGCCTCTACGCCGACAACCGCGTCAACCGCATCTACGGCGGCACCAGCGAGGTCATGAAGTCGATCATCGCCAAGGACATGGGGCTGTGACCCTGTGAGCGAACGCGCACAGCCGCTCGAAGAACTGCTCGATCTGCTCGACCTGGAGCAGGTCGAGCAGGACTACTTCCGGGGCCGCTCGCGCTCGGCGATCGTGCCCCGGGTCTTCGGCGGACAGGTCGCGGCCCAGGCGCTCGTCGCCGCGGGCCGCACCGTCCCCGACGACCGCACGGCCCACTCCCTGCACGCGTACTTCCTGCGCATGGGCGACCCAGGCGCTCCGATCGTGTACACGGTCGACCGGATCCGCGACGGCCGGTCCTTCACGACCCGGCGGGTCGTCGCCGTCCAGCACGGCCAGCCGATCTTCCACCTCTCGGCGTCCTTCCAGACGTACGAGGAAGGGCTCGACCACCAGACGCGGATGCCGGACGCGCCGGACCCCGAGACCCTGCCCACGGCCGCCGAGTCCCTGCCGCGGTACGCGGGAGAGCTCATCCACCCGGACATCGTGGAGCGGATGCTCGAGGCACGCTCGGCGGTCGACCTGCGGTACGTGGACGCTCCTCCTTACGCCACCGTCGGGGAGCCGCGCGAGCCGCGCTCGCAGGTCTGGTTCCGTACGAACGGCAAGCTCGCGGACGATCCCCTGCTGCACGTCTGCCTCGCCACGTACGTCTCGGACATGACGCTGCTCGACTCGGTGCTGCTGGCGCACGGGCGGGGCGGCTGGACCGTCGGTGACGTCGTGGGCGCGTCGCTGGACCACGCGATGTGGTTCCACCGGCCGTTCCGGGCGGACGAGTGGCTGCTGTACGACCAGGAGTCGCCGAGCTCGCACGGCGGACGCGGCCTCGGCCAGGCCCGTATCTACACGCAGGACGGACAGCTGGCGATCTCGGTCATCCAGGAGGGCGTGGTCCGGGTCCCGCACGACTAGCGGACCCGCGGCCTCGGTGCCGGCGCACCGGTTGTGGCCCCCTCGTTCGTCGTCGACGGCGCATGACAGCGCCGCGGTAGTGCCCTGCGAGGGCGTGCTCCCACGATCGGACTGCTACCGGACGTGGAGGCCGAGATGGACGAGGACGTGGTTGGCACAGCGGTGCCGGCCCGGATGACGGCCCGGATGATCCGCGCACCGGCACCGGACCGGTGCCGGTGGCTCTCGGTCGCGGCGCTCGGGATCGGCACGTTCGCGATCGGTACCGACATGTTCGTCGTGGCCGGGATGCTCAGTGGGATCGCGCGTGACTTCGATGTCACCACCGGCGTCGCCGGATTGACGGTGACGGCATTCGCGCTGGCGTACGCGATCGGCGCCGTTCTGCTCAGCGCTCTGCTCAGGTCGCGGCCACTGCGACAGGTGCTGATCGGCTCGGCAGCTCTGTTCGGCGCACTGAGCGTGCTGTCGGCAGTGGCGCCGACGCTTCCCGCGCTGCTCGTCACGCGGGTCCTGGGAGCGCTCGCCGCGTCGGTCTACGTACCGGCCGCCGGCGCGGCGGCCGTCGCGGCAGTGCCGGCGAGCCACCGTGGGCGGGCGCTGGGCGTGCTCCTGGGCTGTACGTCGGCCGCCATGGTGCTCGGCGCTCCGCTGGGCGTGCTGCTGGCCTCGACGATCTCCTGGCGTGCGGCGTTCGGGCTGGTCGCCGTGGTCGCGGCGGCCACCGTCGCCGGTCTGCTGGTCACCCGCGCCGGGTCGGGCCCCCTGGTCCGCGCGACGGTGCGGGAGCGGCTGCGCCCGATGCGCTCCCCCGCCGTGGCCGGGGCGCTCGGCGTGACGTTCCTGGTGATGACCGCCTCGTACAGCATGTACACCTACCTCCCCTTGCTGTTGGCCGCCGTGGCCGGGCCGATCGGGCTCGGGCTATTCATCGGGGCGTTCGGCGTCGGAGGCATGGTGGGCACCTGGTGGGGAGGAACCGCCGCCGACCGGATCGGCCCTCGCCGCGTGGTGGTGCCCGCCGTGGCTGCGCTGGCTGCCGGTTTCGCGGTGCTGCCGCACCTCGCGACGTCGATGGGCGGGGCACTCGCGGTCATGGCCGCGTGGGGGATCGCCGCCTGGGGGTTCGTTCCCGCACAGCAGCACCGCCTGATCGGCCTCGGGACGCGGTCGGCGACGCCGGTGCTGCTCGCCTTGAACAGTTCCGCGATCCAGCTCGGATCCGCGGCCGGCTCGCTGTGCGGTGGTCTCGCGGTCGACACCGTCGGAGCCGGCCGGCTGTGGATGATCGCCGTCCTCTGCTGCGGCGCCGGGCTGGCCGTGCACGGGATCCGCACCAAGGAGGTCAGGACATGATCACGTCCGCATCGGAAGTCGGCGAACTGGGCACCGTCCTGGGGATCTGGGCGCACCCGGACGACGAGGCCTACCTCTCCGGCGGGCTGATGGCGATGGCTCGCGACAGCGGGTCGCGGGTGGTGTGCGTGACCGCCACCCACGGCGAACTCGGCACGCCGGATCCGGTGCGGTGGCCACCGCACCGACTGGCCGCGGCGCGCACCGACGAGCTGGCGCGCTGTCTGGAGATCCTCGGGGTCGGCGAGCACCACTGGCTCGACCACCGGGACGGGCAGTGTGCGGCGGCCCGCGCGTCCGACGCGGTCGCGGTGCTGTGCGACGTCATCGAGCGGGTACGACCCGACACCGTGGTCACCTTCGGCCCGGACGGCATCACCGGTCACCCGGACCACCGGACGGTGTCCGCCTGGGCCGGGGCGGCGTTCGACCGTGCCGCCCCCGACGGGGCGCGGCTGCTCCACGCCACGTTCGCGGAGCGGCGGGCACCGCGCTGGAGCGCGCTCGACGAGAGCCTGGGGATCTTCCCTCCGGGGCTCCCGGTCATGACGCCCGCCCACCGGCTGGCGGTCGACCTCGTGCTGGACGCGGACACGGCGGCCCGCAAGGTCCGTGCCCTGGCGGCGCAGCGGACGCAGACGGGCGAGCTCATCGCCGGCATGGGCGTCGACCGCTTCACGGCGTGGGTC
Source organism: Streptomyces sp. NPDC054841 (assembly GCF_053611045.1). NCBI lineage: Bacteria > Bacillati > Actinomycetota > Actinomycetes > Kitasatosporales > Streptomycetaceae > Streptomyces > Streptomyces sp. NPDC054841. The sequence continues at coordinate 23,276 of NZ_JBSGZO010000064.1, forward strand.
GGCGACGAGTCGTTCGTCGAACGGCCGCGGCGCCCTGCCGCTGCCGGGCCTCATTCGACGGCCCTCACGGTTGGATGCGGGCCTCCCTCGACGGCCCTCACGGTTGGATGAGGTGCCGCTCGATCGCCTGCCGGGCCGTCTCCAGGACGGCGGCACGGCCGGGGACCTGGGTCGCGGGAGCGGTCCCGGTCGTGGTCGTGGTCCGCAGCACGGGGGCCCCGGTATCGGTCGGTCCGACCACGGCGGGCGCGTCGGGTGCCTGGTCGGCCGCGGCGTCGATCAGCGCCGCCGGCTCGTCGTCGCCGAGTCGGCGCAGCAGCTCGGCGAGGTTGCGCAGCGTGGTCCACAGGTGGGTCCAGTTGCCGTTGCGGTCGAAGTACTCGATGACGTCCCGGTAGCCCGCGAGCGCCTCGTGGACACGGCCCGCGGACGCGCGCACCGCCTGGAGCCCGACGGTCGCGACGCCGACGAGGAAGGTCGCTCCGGAGCTCCGGGCCAGGTCGATGGCACGGAGGTAGTGCCGCTCGGCCGACTCGCTGTGACCGGTGAGGCTGTCGATCTCTCCGGCGACGTAGGCACCCCAGGAGAGCATGCTGGGCGTCACCGCGCCGGCCAGCCCCCGGTCGTTCAGTTTCCGCGCCCCGTCGGCGTCGCCCGCGTAGGCCGTCGCGAGGGCGGCGATCCCGAGGCACTCCCGGTGCGGGCCCGCGAGCGCGGCTGCGGCGAGGGAGTGCTCGATCACGTCGCCGTAGGCGCCACGAGCCAGGTCGGCCACCGAGAGCACCATCAGGTTGTGCCATGACCCGTCGCTGTCGGTCGCCTTCGCCAGACCGCTGCGGGCGAGGCGGTCGGCACGGTGGTAGTCACCGCGGTGGTACGTGGCTTCGGCCGCGGTGCCGAGCACGGCGGCCGCACGGGGGTGGGTGGCGAGCGCCGGGTCGTCGGCCAGTTCCTCGGCCCAGTCCCGGATCTCGACGAGGTCGCGGTAGGCGACCGCGTCGTACAGCACGACGACCATCGCCGCGGCGTCGTCCAGGGATTCTCGGCTGCGGGCCAGCCGCCACGCGGCCCGCAGGTTCGGCAGCTCGCGGCGCAGGACGGCGTCGGCCTCGGGCTCCCGCTCGGTGGCCATGGCGGTGCCGATCCATGCGGTCAGCTCGACGGCCCAGCGCAGCAGCCGCTCGGCCGCGGCATCGTGCTCGCCGGCCGCCGCGAGCCGGTCCAGCCCGAACGCCCGCAGCGTCTCCAGCATGCGGTACCGGGTGGCCCCCTCGAAAGAGGCGTCGATCATGGACGCGTCGACGAGGCGGGCCAGAACGCTTCCGGGATCGCTCTCCAGGCCCAGGTCGGCAGCCAGCCGCTCGGCGGTGTCGAGGTCGACGCCATCGGCGAACACCGACAGATGCCGGAACAGTCGCCGTTCGTCCTCCGTGAGGAGCTGGTACGACCACTCCATCGTCGCGCGCAGCGTCCGGTGCCGGGAATCCGCGCCGGGGCTGCCACCGCCGAGCAGATCGAGCGAGCGGTCGAGGCGGTCACGCAGATCGGCGAGGGAGAACGTGGACAGTCGGCCCGCGGCTAGTTCGATGGCCAGCGGCATCCCGTCCAGCCGGCGCACGATGTCGGCGACCGTGCGCAGTTCCACCGGCGTCGGTGGCGGACCGGGGCGGACCCGGCGGGCCCGGTCCAGGAAGAGCGCCGCGGACGGGACCTGCGAGGGATCCTGATCGGGGCGTGGCAGCGGCAGTGGCGCCAGCCGTGAGACGTGTTCCGCCGCCAGGCCGAGACGTTCGCGGCTGGTGGCCAGCAGAGAGATCCGGGGACACGAGGAGAGGATCACGCCCACCACGTCCCGGACGCCGTCGAGCAGGTGCTCGCAGTTGTCGATCACCAACAGACCGGGGTCGTCGCCCAGCACGGCGACACAAGCGCGGAGAACGTCTCCCTGGTCGACCTTCAGGTTCAGGGCCGCCGCCAGCGCGTGGGGGATGGCGGCGGGATCGGTGACCGGTGCGAGCAGGAGCACCGTCGCCGTGCCGGTCTTTCGCGCGACCTCCAGGGCGACCCGGGTCTTGCCGACGCCGCCCGGCCCGACGAGCGTGACGAGCCGCTCGGCCGCCAACTGCCGCTGCAGGGCCGCGACCTGCGACTCGCGGCCGATCAGCCGGGTGGTCGGCCGGGCGGCCGCCTCGGGCGGACCGGCCGGACCTGCCGGACCGGGCGCCGGCCCGGCCGCGCCGCCGATGATGTCCCGTTCGAGCTCGTCCAGCGCAGGTGAGGGGTCGAGGCCGGTCTCGTCGACGAGCCGGTGCCGGTAGTCCCGCCCGACGCGCAGTGCCTCCGGCGCCTGCCCGCAGGCCGCCAGCGCCCGCATGTGCAGGAGCGCCGCGGGCTCCCGCAGCGGGTCGGCGGCCGAAGACGCGGCGGCAAGGCCCAGGATCCCCTCGGCCTGTCCTGCGGCGACGGCGCTTGCGACCAATGCGTCCGTGACTTCGTGGCGCAGCTGAGCGTACTCCTCGACCGCGGTGGCGATGGGCACGATGTCGGTGAGATCGGCGAGAACCGGCCCTCGCCACAGCCCGTGCGCCTCCTGCAGCAGAGGGAGCGCCTCGGCCGGGTCCCGCTGGGCCGTCGTACGCGCCGTCGCCAGCAGCGCCCGCGCCTGCGCCACGTCCAGTTCGTCCCGCTCGATCGCGAGCCGGTAGCCGTCGTGCCTCGTTTCGAGCCGGGCCGCCGCCGGGCCGAGGTGCCCACGCAGCCGCGACACGTGGTTGTGCAGGGCCTGCCGCCCCGATTCCGGCACCTCCGACGGCCACAGCGCGTCCACGAGGCGGTCGACCGTCACGATCCGGCCCTCGGCGAGCGCGAGCAGCGCGAGCACCGCGCGCCGCTTGGGACCGGGTACGTCCACCGGGGCGCCGTCGACCAGGAGCCGCAGCGGCCCGAGCACCTCCACCCGGACCGCCGGCGGCCGGGGCCCGACTGCCATGGCACTCCTCGCGTCCACCATGCCCTGTGACCATGTTCCGCGAGGCGGACGAACTCGGCCTGTCAGCACGATGACAGGCCGTGGGAGGGCCGTGGGAGGGCCGTGACAGGCCGCGCGCCGAGCCTTGCTGCTGTGACCGGCACGAGCCGGTCGGGCAGGAAGGAACCGGAGATGGACCACGACAAAGTGACGGAGTTCCTCGGGCGCTTCGTGGCGGACCTGGGCGCGACCGGTGCTGCCGGCTCGGTGGTGATCGGCCACCGGCTCGGGCTCTACCGTGCGCTTGCTCAGGGCCCGGCGACGCCCGAGCGGTTCGCTGAGCGCACCGGGTGCCACCCGCGCTACCTCACGGAGTGGCTGCGCGGCCAGGCCGCGGGCGGATACGTGAGCTACGACCCGGAGACCGGTGAGTTCTCGCTCACCGAGGAGCAGGCGTTCTGCCTGGCCGACCCGAACGGCCCGAACGTTTCGGCCGCGTTCCTCATCGTGCTGGGGTATCTGCGCGCCGAACCGCGTATCACCGAGGCGTTCCGCACCGGTGAGGGCGTCGGCTGGCACGAGCACGACGAGGACGTCTTCGTCGGATGCGACGCGTTCTACCGGCCCGGCTACGTGGCCGAGCTGATCCCGAGCTGGATCCCGGCGCTGGACGGGGTCGACGCGAAGCTGACCGCGGGGGCCCGGGTGGCCGACCTGGGCTGTGGTCTCGGCTCCTCGTCGCTGCTGCTCGCGGAGGCCTACCCGCACACCACCGTCGTCGGCGCGGACTACCACGCGAAGTCGATCGAGCTGGCGCGCAAGAAGGCGGCCGGGGCCGGGGTCACCGACCGGGTCACCTTCGAGGTGGCGACCGCGCAGACCTTCGGCGGCACGGACTACGACCTGGTGATGATGTTCGACTCGCTGCACGACATGGGCGACCCGCTCGGCGCCGCCCGGCGGGTGCGGGACGCACTGGCTCCGGACGGCACATGGCTGCTGGTGGAGCCGAACGCCTCCGACAAGGTGGAGGAGAACTTCACTCCGGTCGGCCGGCTGTACTACAGCGGCTCCACGTTCCTCTGCGTGCCCAACGGTCTCTCCCAGCCGGGCGGCTACGCCCTGGGCGCGCAGGCCGGCGAGGCCGCGGTCCGCCAGGTGATCACGGACGCCGGATTCACCCGGTTCCGCCGCGCCGCTGAAACCCCGTTCAACCTGGTGTACGAGATCCGGCCGTGAGCCGGCGGTTGCGCGGCCGTGGC
>NZ_JBSGZO010000065.1:0-27326 GCF_053611045.1 Streptomyces sp. NPDC054841
GCTTCGGGTCGAGCAGGCCCGCCTTGCGCAGGGCGTCCGCCATCGCGCTGTTCGCCGGGGCCGGGGCCTGCCGCCCGGTGCCACCGCCGCCACCACCGGACCCGCGGCGGTCACGGCCGCCGCCGCCCTGACGCTGCTGCGGCGGGCGGCCGCCCTGGCCGCGCTCACGGCGCTGGCCCTGGCCGCCGCCGGACGCCTGCGGCGCCGCCTCGTCGTCCAGCCGCAGCGTCAGCGAGATCCGCTTGCGCGGGATGTCGACGTCGAGGACCTTCACCTTCACCACGTCGCCCGGCTTCACCACGTCCCGCGGGTCCTTGACGAAGGTCCGGGACATCGCGGACACATGGACGAGACCGTCCTGGTGGACGCCGATGTCGACGAACGCGCCGAACGCCGCCACGTTCGTGACGACACCCTCCAGCACCATCCCGGAGGCCAGGTCGGAGATCTTCTCGACGCCCTCCTTGAAGGTCGCCGTCTTGAACGCGGGCCGCGGGTCGCGCCCCGGCTTCTCCAGCTCGCGCAGGATGTCCGTCACCGTCGGCAGACCGAAGGTCTCGTCGACGAAGTCGTCCGCGCGCAGCGACCGCAGCACCCCGGTGTTGCCGATCAGCGACGCCACCTCACTGCCCGTGGTCTTCACCATGCGCCGCACCACCGGATACGCCTCGGGGTGCACGCTCGACGCGTCGAGCGGGTCGTCGCCGCCGCGGATCCGGAGGAAGCCCGCGCACTGCTCGTACGCCTTCGGGCCGAGCCGCGCCACGGCCTTGAGCTCCTTGCGGGAGCGGAACGGACCGTTCGCGTCGCGGTGCGCCACGATGTTCTCGGCGAGCCCCGAGCCGATGCCCGAGACGCGCGAAAGAAGCGGCGTGGAAGCGGTGTTGACGTCGACGCCGACACCGTTCACACAGTCCTCGACGACCGCGTCCAGCGAGCGCGACAGCTTCACCTCGGACAGATCGTGCTGGTACTGGCCGACGCCGATCGACTTGGGGTCGATCTTCACCAGTTCGGCGAGCGGGTCCTGCAGCCGCCGCGCGATCGACACCGCGCCGCGCAGCGACACATCGAGGCCCGGCAGCTCCTGCGAGGCGAACGCGGACGCCGAGTACACCGACGCGCCCGCCTCCGACACCATCACCTTGGTGAGCTTCAGCTCCGGGTGCCGGGTGATGAGGTCACCGGCGAGCTTGTCCGTCTCGCGCGACGCCGTGCCGTTGCCGATGGCGACCAGCTCTACCGCGTGCTCCTTCGCGAGCCGCGCCAGCTTCGCCAGCGACTCGTCCCACTTGTTGGCGGGCACGTGCGGGTAGATCGTGTCGGTGGCGACGACCTTGCCGGTCGCGTCGACGACGGCCACCTTCACGCCCGTACGGAAGCCCGGGTCGAGGCCCAGCGTCGCCCGCGTACCCGCCGGCGCGGCGAGCAGCAGATCCCGCAGATTCGCCGCGAAGACCCGTACCGCCTCGTCCTCCGCGGCCGTCCGGAGCCGCAGCCGCAGATCGATCCCGAGGTGCACGAGAATCCGGGTCCGCCATGCCCAGCGCACGGTGTCCGCGAGCCACTTGTCGGCCGGACGGCCGCGGTCGGCGACGTCGAAGCGCCGGGCGACCATGGACTCGTACGTGGACGGGCCGGGCTCCTCCGACGGCTCCTCGGGCTCCAACTCCAGCGAGAGCACGTCCTCCTTCTCGCCGCGGAGCATCGCCAGGATGCGGTGCGAGGGCAGCTCGGTGAACGGCTCGGCGAAGTCGAAGTAGTCGGCGAACTTCGCGCCCGCTTCCTCCTTGCCGTCCCGGACCTTCGCCGCGAGCCGGCCGCGGGTCCACATCCGCTCCCGGAGCTCGCCGATGAGGTCGGCGTCCTCCGAGAACCGCTCGGCGAGGATCGCCCGCGCGCCCTCCAGGGCGGCAGCCGGGTCAGCGACACCCTTGTCCGCGTCGACGAACGCCGCCGCGGCCGCGAGCGGATCGACCGACGGGTCGCCCAGCAGGCCCTCGGCGAGCGGCTCCAGACCGGCCTCCCGGGCGATCTGCGCCTTGGTGCGCCGCTTGGGCTTGAAGGGCAGATAGATGTCCTCCAGGCGGGCCTTGGTGTCGGCGGCCCGGATCTGCGCCTCCAGCTCGTCCGTGAGCTTGCCCTGCTCACGTACGGACTCGAGGATCGCGGTCCGCCGCTCCTCCAGCTCCCGCAGATACCGCAACCGCTCCTCGAGCGTGCGCAGCTGCGCGTCGTCGAGCATCTCGGTCGCTTCCTTGCGGTAGCGCGCGATGAACGGCACGGTCGACCCGCCGTCGAGCAGCTCGACGGCCGCCTTCACCTGCCGCTCCCGTACGCCGAGCTCCTCGGCGATCCTGCCTTCGATGGACGTCGTCACGGTTCCCCGACTCGCCTTCTGATGCTGGCTGTGCTTGGAGGCCCCGCGGACATGGCCCGCGGCATCGCGGTCCCTGCCCGCGCGGCCTCTTCGCCTGCATTCTGCCGGGTGGCCGGGTGCCGTGTCGCGGTGCCCCGCTAGGGCCTGTCTTTTGGATCAGGCCCTGGGTGCTGTCCGGCGGATCGGGCCCAAGGGGCGTCAGCCCTTGGCGCTCAGGCCCGCGGGGAAGGCACCGGCGGCGACGGCCTTGGTCAGAAGACCGTGGGCCAGCTCGGTGAGGCGTTCGACCCCCGCCGCGCCGAGGTGCTCGTACGGGGCGAGGTCGAGGCGGTCGGTGTGCTCCTCCACCTCCGCCCGCAGGGCAGAGCCCGCAGCGGTCAGTTCACCCTCGGCGTCGAGGAGTCCGCGCTCGCGGAGCCGGTCCGAAGCCGCCTCCCAGTCGGTGCGCCGCCAGCCACGGCTGGCGAGGATCCAGCGCGGGGACATGCCCTTGCCGGTCGCGGTGTGGCTGACCAGGGCCTCCAGGGGATCGAGTCCGGCGGACAGCAGCGCGGTCAGATGGCCGTCGCCGCGGTGCTCGCGCAGCAGGGTCGCGGCATGCCAGTAGGCGAGGTGCGGCTCCTCGGGCACGGGCAGATCCGCGTGCGCCGCGTAGAGCGGACGGGCGTGCCGGGTGCAGGCCTCCGTGGCGCGCAGTGCCAGCCGGGCGGCCTCCGCCATCTCCTGCGAGGCGACCGTCTCGTCGCCGAGCAGTCGGCGCAGCGTCGCGTCGGCGGCCCGCAGCCGGGCCGCGAGCACGGTGGCCGGCGAGGCGGTGTCCCATACCGCCGGGAGGTGCCGGGCGATCAGTTCGTGGTTGAAGTTGTAGAAGGTGGCGGCCACGGTGCCCGGGCCGACCGCACCCATGGCCGCCGCGCGCCCGGCGAAGTAGGCGGCGCTCGTGTCCTCGACGCCGATCCCGGCGAGCTCCTTCGCGTAGTCGGGCGAGAAGTACAGGGTGGAGTGCAGCGGGTTGACGGCGTTGTGGCAACGGCGGCCCGCGCGCGGGGGCAGAGAGGTCATGGACCGCACGTTACCGACTGGTCGGTACGCAGGGAAGCCCGGAAGGCGCCATCCCTCCGGGCCCCTGGGCGCGGCGCCGGCCGGAACGTTCGATGGCAGGAAAGGTGGGGAGCACGTCATTGCGGTCATTGCGGGCGGCCCCGACGATGGATGCATGCCAGAACGTTCCGTCCTCGTCGTGCTCTTCGACGGCGTGCAGAGCCTTGACGTGACCGGCCCGCTGGAGGTGTTCGCCGGCGCCAACAAGCACTCGGGCACCCCGTTCACGTACCGCATCCGCACGGCCTCGCTCGACGGCGAGCCGGTCCGCACCTCCAGCGGGCTCACCCTCGTCCCCGACGGCGGCCTCGGTGACGCGGGCCCGGTGCACACCCTGATCGTCCCGGGCGGCGAGGGCACCCGCCGCCCCGACCCCGAGCTGATCGAATGGCTGCGCGCACGCGCCCCGCGCGCCGAACGGCTGGTCTCCGTCTGCACCGGTGCCCTGCTGCTCGCCGAGGCCGGGCTGCTCGACGGACACCGTGCGACCACCCACTGGTCCGTCTGCGACCATCTCGCCCGCACCTACCCCGCTGTCGAGGTCGACCCCGAGCCGATCTTCGTGCGGGACGGAAACCTTGCCACCTCCGCCGGCGTCACCGCAGGGATCGACCTCGCGCTCGCCCTGATCGAGGAGGATCTCGGGCGCGAGACCGCTCTGAACATCGCCCGCCATCTCGTGGTCTTCCTGCGCCGCCCCGGCAATCAGTCGCAGTTCAGCGCCCAGCTCGCCGCCCAGACCGCCCAGCGCGAACCGCTCCGCGAGGTGCAGCAGTGGATCAGCGAACACCCCGACGGCGATCTGTCCGTCGAGGAGCTCGCCCGCCGCGCCCGGCTCTCGCCCCGTCAGTTCGCCCGGGCCTTCCGCGCGGAGACCGGCATGACCCCGGGCAAGTACGTCGACCGGTTCCGGCTGGAGCACGCCCGACGGCTGCTCGAGGACACCGGCGACGGCATCGAGGAGATTTCGCGCGCCTGCGGATACGGCACTCCCGAGGCGATGCGCCGCTCCTTCGTGAAGACGCTCGGAGCGGCCCCGGCCGAATACCGCCGCCGGTTCCACGTACCCGTCCCCTGACGCCTGGCGCCTGGCGCCTGGCGCCTGACCACTGACGACTGCCCACTGGCCCCTGGCCCCTGAGCACTGCCCCTGACCACTGACACTGACCACTCACTACTGAAAGTGACCGACATGCAGATCGCGATCCTGCTCTACGACGAGTTCACCAGCCTCGATGCCGTCGGCCCGTTCGAACTGCTCAGCCGGATGCCCGGCGCCGAAACGGTCCTCGTCGCCGAGGAGGCGGGCCCCGTGCGCAACGACCAGGGCAACCTGACCCTCGTGGCCGACCGCACCCTCGCCGAGGTGACGGCCCCGGACATCGTCCTCGTCCCCGGCGGCCGCGGCACACGGCAGGCCATGCAGAACGAGACCGTCCTGGAGTGGTTGCGCACGGTGGACGCCACCAGCACGTGGACCACCTCGGTGTGCTCGGGCTCCCTGGTGCTGGCAGGCGCGGGCCTGCTCAAGGGCCGCCGGGCCACCAGCCACTGGCTGGTGCTCGAGACGCTCGGCCTCCTGGGTGCCGAGGCGACCGGCGAGCGGGTCGTCTTCGACGGCAAGTACGTCACGGCCGCAGGAGTCTCGTCCGGCATCGACATGGCCCTGCACCTGATCGGCCGGATCGCGGGCGACGAGATCGCCCAGAAGATCCAGCTGCTGACCGAATACGACCCGCAGCCGCCGTACGACGCGGGCTCGCCGGACAAGGCGCCGGCGGAGATCGTCTCGTACTGGCGGGCGCGGGGGGCTTCCGACGACACGGTCCGGGCCGGCGGCCGGTGACCTTCACACGCTCCAGGTGAAGCGCGGCGGCCTGCGCTCCAGGAAGGCGGCGACCCCCTCCGCGGTGTCGCCGCCGGCGCGTGCCTGCTCCGCCCAGTACGCGTCCCGGTCGGTGCGGCCGGACGCGAACTCCTTCGCCGCGGCCTGCGTCAGCTGTGAGCGGGACGTCAGCACGCGCGTGAACTCGGCGACCCGTTTGCCCAGTTCGCCCTCCGGCAGCACCTCGTCCGCCAGTCCGGTCCGCAGCGCCCGCTCGGTGCCGATCAACTCCCCGGAGAACAGCAGGTACTTCGCGGTCGCCGGCCCCACCAGGGACACCAGCCGCCTGGTCGAGGACGCCGGGTACACGATCCCCAGTTTCGCCGGGGTGATCCCGAAGGAGGCCCCCTCCTCGGCGAACCGCAGATCGCAGGCCGCGGCCAGCTGGCAGCCGCCGCCCACGCAGTACCCGCGCACCGCCGCCAGGGTCGGCTTGGGAAAGGCCGCGAGCGCCTCCTCGGCCTGTACGGCCAGGCTCTGTGGCTCCTCCCCGGTGCCGGCCCGCTCGCGCAGCGAGGAGATGTCGGCGCCGGCGCAGAACGTGGTCCCGGCGCCGGTCAGCACCAGCGCCCGTACCTCCGGGTCGTGCGCCAGGCCCTCCAGCAGGACGGGCAGCGACCGCCACATCCCGGCCGTCATCGCGTTTCGCTTGGCGGAGTGACTGATGACGACGGTGGCGACCCCGTCCACGACGGTGTGCTGCAACTGCGGGTCCATGCGGTCCATGCGGTCCATGCGCCGGATGCTATCCGCCCCGCCGGTACTTAAGATCAAGAAGGGGGTGCGACGAGGAGGCACTCATGACCGGTCCCACCCACGAGAGCAGGAAGCTCCGCCGGAGCTTCGGCTGGCTGGCTGTGCTCGGCGTCGTTCTCGTGCTCGCCGGGCTCGTCGGGCTCGTCTACGTCGGCGTCGCGACCCTGACCTCGATGCTGCTCTTCGGCTGGCTGCTGCTGATCGGCGGTATCGTCGGACTGCTGCACGCGATCGAATCGCGCGGCACGAACTTCTTCTGGCTCGGCGTGGTGGTCGCCGCGCTCAACATCGCGGCCGGTGTGGTCGTCCTGCGGCACCCGCAGGGCAGCGCGGAGGCGCTGACCATGTTCGCCGCGCTGCTGTTCCTGACCGGTGGGCTGTTCCGGCTGGTGGGCAGCCTGGTGGTACGCGGTCCGCAGTTCGGGTGGACCCTGGTGCAGGGCGCGTTCGGCCTGCTCCTCGGCATCCTTGTGCTCGCGAACTGGCCCGAGAGCAGCCGCTATGTGCTGGGGACCTTCTTCTCGCTGGCGCTGCTCTTCGACGGGCTCGGGCTGATCGCGATCGGCATCGGCGGCCGCAGCGTCGTCGGTATGGCCGAGGACACCGTCGTGTCAGCGAAGCCGACACAAGAAGATCAAGATCAGTCGAAGAACTGACGCTGTCATACCCACCTGGTCAGATTCTGTCGATAGGGGCTGACTTCTGTTCAGCAGCCCGGTCCGGACCAACACGTTCCCAACACTCGATACTCAACGGTTCCCAGCGACGTATCACGAGGGTGGGTGCGGGACTATGGAGAGCCCCGGGAGCGTCCCGGCCCGGCCACTGTCGTACGAAGGCGTCTGGCGGTTCACCGCACCCGCGCTCGATGTGTCGGTGCCGCAGGCCCGGCACGCCGTCCGCGATCTGATCCACCGCCAGGGCGTGCCGGTCCACGACGACGTCCTGCAAGGACTCCTGCTGATCGTGTCCGAACTGGTCACGAACGCCGTACGGCACGCGGCTCTGCTGTCGCCCGAGGTCGCCGTCGAGGTGGCGATCGGGCCGGAGTGGATCCGGGTGGCTGTCGAGGACAACCACCCGTACCGGCCCAAGGCCCTGGAGAGCGACTCCGCCCAGACCGGCGGCCGCGGGCTGCTGCTCGTCAAGGAAGTCACCCGGGAGGCGGGCGGCGAGTGCGATGTGGAGCACACCGCGGGCGGCGGAAAGATCGTCTGGGCCGCGCTGCCGCTCGCCCCCGTGAGCGGCGCGGCGTCTCTGTAGCCGGCGGAGCGGCTCACCGGGGGTGCGCCCGGTTACGGTCACCAGCCGCCGGCGGGCCCCGTGAGCTCCCTGATCGCCGGGCGCGCCGCGTCCAGCACCGTCATGAACCACGCGGAGAAGGTGTCCCGCGCATGCCGTTCGGCCAGCTCGGCCGCGGTCACGAACGCCGTCTGCCCGACCTCCTGCGGGTCCGGGCGCAGCGGAGCCTGCACCATGCCCACGAAAAGGTGGTTGTACTCCTGCTCGACCAGGCCCGAGGCCGGGTCCGGGTGGTTGTAGCGGACCGTGCCCGCCTCGGCCATCAGCGACGGCGAGATGCCCAGCTCCTCGTGCGTACGGCGGGCGGCGGCGGTGAACGGCGCCTCGCCCGGGTACGGGTGGCCGCAGCACGTGTTCGACCAGACATCGGGGGAGTGGTACTTCTCCGATGCGCGGCGCTGGAGCAGCAGCCGCCCCTGCTCGTCGAAGAGGAACACGGAGAACGCCCGGTGCAGCCGCCCGGGTGCCTGATGGGCGGAGAGCTTCTCCGCGGTGCCGATGGTATTGCCGCTCTCGTCGACCAGTTCGAGCAAGATCGGCTGCTTGGTGCCGTTCGGCGAGCTGTTCGTCGCAGTGGCGGGTGTGGTCGGCATAGCCATCCTTCGCTTCGGTCCTCGGCCCAGCGGGGGCTCCCTCAGTCTGCCGTACAAAAGCGGCTTGTCCGCACTTCGCCGCCCTGGGCATGTCCGTGCCCCGCCGCGCAGGAGTGCAGCGGGGCACGGACGGCGGAGTCAGACTCCGAGAGTCCCCGGGTAGTGGATCATGCCCTTCGGCAGAGCCGTGGAACCGTCCTGGACCAGAGCCGTCATGGCCTCGTCGAGCACCTCGAACCCGGGCCGGATCCCCAGCCGGGAGCCTCTTCCTCCGTGGGCCTCTTCCTCCGTGGGGAACGCCGCGGCGTCGACGGCGTGCACGGCCGCGATCACGGCGTCCGTCACTGGGGGTACCCCCCGTCGAAGCACTCGGGGAGGGTCCCCCGGCGCGTGCCGGCCGGCCGCAGAACGTAGCCGGCGTAGCCGTACTCCGCGCCGTGGTCGCGCCGCATGGCGATCTCGGCCCGGGTGGAAGCGAGCGCCGGCCCCATGCCGGGAGCCGTCGGATCGGCGGCATCGGCCCGCTCACCGAGCGGTCCGTAGTACTCCGCCCAGTCGCTCTCGGGCTGGCGGTACACGCCGAGGACGTGGTAGCCGGCCGCGACCGCGGCGGCCGCGTTCTCAGCCGGTGTGCGCAGCGTGCAGTGCTGCTCCCAGAAGTCGCGGGCCTCCGGGCTCGGATCGTCCCAGGTCCACTCGCACTCGGTGACGACGAGCGCGCCGCCGGCTGCGAGCAGCCGCCGCCAGCTGCGCAGGGCCGCGTCGAAACCGAGCGAGTACGCCGAGCTCTCGGCCCAGATCAGGTCGAACGACCCGTCCGGGTAGGGCAGTTCGCCCATGTCGGCGTTGACGGTACGGATCCGGTCGCCGAGCCCGCGGGCGTCGGCCGCGCGCCGCAGCTCGTCGAGGAACGGTTCGTGCAGATCCACGGCCGTCACGTCGGCGCCGGCCTCCGCGGCCAGCAGCAGCGCGGAACGGCCCGGGCCGCAGCCCAGATCGAGCACGCGTGGACGGGACGGCAGCCGGCCCACGAGCGCCAGCAGCCGGCGGGTGGTGTCGTCGGAGCCGGGACCCTGCCGGGGCAGGCCGTGGTGAAGCGAGAAGAATGCGTCGTACTGGTCGTTGTCGGACAACGTGGGAAACCCTTTGAGTGAGCGGGCCCCGGCCGACGTACGGGATCAGGTCAGCGTACGGAATCAGGTCGACCGGGAGCCCGGAGGTCGATGACGGACCGGGCGCTGCGCACGGCAGCGACTTCTGCGACGGTCATCAACCCCAGCTCCTCTCAAGATCACGGCTTCGCACGAATGTAGCAGCCGTCAGTGACAGAAACCGGCCTCGTGCTCCGCATGGCCGGTGGGCTCCAGTTGGAACGTGCAGTGTTCGACATCGAAGTGCGACCCGAGGCAGCCCTGCAGATCGTGCAGCATCTTCTCGTGTCCGATCGCGTCCAGGAAGTCCTGTGCCACCACCACATGTGCCGAGAGCACCGGCATCCCGGAGGTGATCGTCCAGGCGTGCAGATCGTGGACGTCCTCGACGCCGGGCAGGGCCCGTATGTGCTCGCGCACCTCGGCCATGTCGACGCCCTTCGGCGCCGCCTCCAGCAGCACGTTCAGCGTCTCCCGCAGCAGCTTGACGGTGCGCGGCACGATCATCAGGCCGATGACCAGGGAGGCGATCGGGTCGGCCGCCTGCCAGCCGGTGGCCAGGATGATGCACGCCGAGACCAGCACGGTCACCGAACCGAGCGCGTCCGCCAGGACCTCCAGATACGCGCCGCGTACGTTGAGGCTCTCCTTCTGGCCCCGCATCAGCAGGGACAGCGACACCATGTTCGCGACCAGGCCGACGAGGGCGAAGGCGATGGTGATGCCGCCCCTGGTCTCGACCGGGGTGATGAAACGCTGCACCGCCTCGTACAGCAGGAAGCCGCCGACCCCGAGCAGCAGCAGACAGTTCGCGAGCGCGGCGAGGATCTCGGCCCTGGCGAAGCCGTAGGTGCGACTGGCGTCGGCCGGACGGGCCGCGAAGTGGATCGCCAGCAGGGCCATCGCCAGGCCGAGGCCGTCCGTGGCCATATGGGCGGCGTCGGCGATCAGGGCGAGCGAGTCCGCGACGATCCCACCGACGATCTCCACGGTCATCACGCCCAGCGTGATGCCGAGGGCGATCCGCAGCCGGCCCTTGTAGGCGGCGGTCGCGGTGCCCGTCGGCGGAGCGCCGTGCGTGTGTCCGTGGTCGTGCCCAGCCCCCATCAGGACGCCTCCCGGATCGTCTGAATGATCTGCCCGAATGGCCAGTCAACTACGGGTGGGGGGTATGGGGCAACACGAAGGTGAACACCGTTGTCATATGCTCTGACCTGCGGTTATGTATGCAGGTCAGAGCCTCGTGACGATCAGCGGGCAGCCGCCTCGGGATGGCGCAGCAGCCAGCCCTCCCACGCCGACTCGACCATCTCGCGCACCCCGCGCGAGGCCGTCCAGCCCAGCTCCTCGCCGATCCGGTCGACCGAGGCGACGGCCCGCGCGGCGTCCCCGGGCCGACGCGGCCCGACGACCGCGGGCGTGCCGTGGCCGGTCACCTCGGCGACGAGCCCGGCGAGCTCGCGCACCGACACCCCTTCGCCCCGCCCGATGTTCACGGTCAGATCCCCGGCGCCGTTCTGGCCGGCCAGCCGGCGGGCCACCGTCAGATGCGCGTCGGCCAGATCGGCGACATGGATGTAGTCACGGATGCAGGTGCCGTCCGGCGTGGGGTAGTCGTCGCCGAAGATCCGCGGGGCCTCACCGCGGCTGATCCGGTCGAAGAACATCGGGATGATGTTGAAGACCCCGGTGTCGGAGAGCTCCGGCCGGGCCGCGCCCGCGACATTGAAGTACCGCAGACAGGCGGTGGCGATGCCGTGCGCCCGTCCCGTCGCGCGCACCAGCCACTCGCCCGTGAGCTTTGTCTCCCCGTACGGATTGATCGGTACGGCGGGGGTGTCCTCCGTGATGAGATCCACATCGGGCACCCCGTACACGGCGGCGGACGACGAGAAGAGGAACCGCTTCACGTCCGCGGCGGCGACGGCCTCCAGCAGCACGGTCAGTCCGTGCACGTTCTCCCGGTAGTAGCGCAGCGGCTGCTCGACGGACTCGCCGACCTGCTTCTTCGCCGCCAGGTGCACGACTCCCGTGACCGCGTGCCCGGCGAGCGTACGGTCCAGCAGCTCCCGGTCCAGCAGCGATCCGTGCACCAGCGGCACCCCCTCGGGCAGCCGCCCGGGAATCCCCGTCGACACGTCGTCGAGCACGACCACCCGCTCCCCGGCCCCCGCCATGGCATGCGCCACGTGCGCCCCGATGTACCCCGCCCCACCTGTGATCAGCCATGTCATGCCCGCCACCCTAGGGCCTGTCCGGTGGATCTTGCCGGGCTCGCGACGCCCTGCGACTCCGTCTCCTGCTCCCCCTGGGCCCTGCGGGCCCGGGAGGTGCCCCCAGTCGTCAGTCGGCATGGCTCCGCCATGACTCTCCCCCTGCCTTCGGCGGGGGGACCCCCATCCTCCGCCTTGGATCCGAAGCCGCATCAGTGACATCAGCCGCTTCGCGGCGGGCGCTCGCTGATCCAGCCTGATCCACCGGACCGGCCCTAGGCCTGTCCTCCAGACCTTGCCGGGCTCGCGTGCCCTGGCGCGCACCCTCGCAGGCACCAGACCCGCTCACTGATCCGGCCTGATCCGGAAGACGAGCACTCGGCGCCTCCCGCCGCGGTTTGTGGGGCGAGGCACTGATCGACGATGATGATCTCGGTCCGCGCCCCGGCGGCCCGGCTGTGGCAGGGATGCCCAGCCGTAGCAGAAGGCCGCAGGGGTGAGCGGGAGTGTCGTCACCGGGAAACCTCGGTGAACTCGCGTTTCCGTTCATCCGATAGCCTCTGCCGACGTGCCGCCGCCCGGGTCCCGGGCCGAGCCGCCGTGTACACCCACCTGTTCAGCGCCAAGGAGTGAGTCCGTCTGCCGACCGCAATCCTCACCGGTCCGCCGGTACCCGGATCGCCGCTCGAAGGCGATCTGCGGTCGCTGGGCTTCGACGTACGCGTCGCCTCGAGCGCCGACGAGACCGCGGAGCTGCTCGCCGCGGCACCGGCCGCCGAGCGCGTCGCCCTCGTGGACCCCCGCTTCGTCGGTCACGTCCACGCCCTCCGCCTCGGCCTGACGGACCCCCGCTTCCCCGCCTCCGCGGTCCCCGGCGCGGTCACGGCCCAGCCGGAGGCGCGCAGCGCGCTGCTGGCCGCGCTGCGCGCAGCCACTGGCACGCCCGTGCAGGCCGACGCGGTCGCCGAGTCGATCGATGCCGAGGGCGTCACGCCGCACCGGCCCGAGCTGGGGTCGCTCGTCGCGACCGTGCCCGGCGACGCCCAGGCCCGTAACGAGGCCCGGCAGGCCGTCGCCGCCGTCGATGACGAGGCCGTACGGCTGCGGTCCGCCGTGAAGGCTCGCGACGGCTTCTTCACCACGTTCTTCATCAGCCCGTACTCGCGCTACATCGCCCGCTGGTGCGCGCGCCGCGGACTGACCCCCAACCAGGTCACCACCGCTTCGCTGATCACCGCGCTGATAGCGGCCGGCTGTGCCGCCACGGGTACGCGCGGCGGATACGTCGCCGCAGGCGTGCTGCTCCTCTTCTCCTTCGTCCTGGACTGCACCGACGGGCAGCTCGCCCGCTACTCCCTGCAGTACTCGACGATGGGCGCCTGGCTCGACGCCACCTTCGACCGGGCCAAGGAGTACGCGTTCTACGCGGGCCTCGCGCTCGGCGCATCCGCCGGAGGGGACGACGTCTGGGCCCTGGCCCTCGGCGCGATGGTGCTGCAGACCTGCCGCCACGTCGTGGACTTCTCCTTCAACGAGGCGAACCACGACGCGGTGTCCAACACGAGCCCCACCGCCGCCCTCTCCGACAAGCTCGACAGCGTCGGCTGGACGGTCTGGGTGCGCCGCATGATCGTGCTGCCGATCGGCGAGCGCTGGGCCATGATCGCCGTACTGACGGCCGTGGCCACGCCCCGCATCGTCTTCTACGCGCTGCTCATCGGCTGTGCCTTCGCCGCCACGTACACCACCGCGGGCCGGGTGCTGCGCTCGCTCACGCGCAAGGCTGGGGGCACCTCCCAGGCGAAGCTCTGGGGGAGGACCGACCGCGCCGCGCGGGCGCTCGCGGACCTCGCCGACTCCGGACCGCTCGCCGAGGGTTTCGCGGGAGCGTTCAAGGGCGTGGCCCGCAGGCTGCCGTCGATCGCCCCCGTGGCGATCGCCGCGCTGGGCGCGGTCGCGGTGACCGCCACCGCCTGGCTCACGCCGTACGGCAGCCCCTGGCCGGTCGTCGCCGCCTTCGGTTACGCCCTGACCTCGGGCCTCGCCGTCGCCCGCCCACTCAAGGGCTCCCTCGACTGGCTCGTGCCCCCGGTCTTCCGCGCCGCCGA
Source organism: Streptomyces sp. NPDC054841 (assembly GCF_053611045.1). NCBI lineage: Bacteria > Bacillati > Actinomycetota > Actinomycetes > Kitasatosporales > Streptomycetaceae > Streptomyces > Streptomyces sp. NPDC054841. Next base: position 13,490 of record NZ_JBSGZO010000065.1, read on the forward strand.
ATACGGAACGATCCTGCTGCTCGCCGTCCGGGCCGATGTGGACGGTGCCCTTCCAGCGGCTTTCGGGCTGGTGGCCGCGGTCGCCTACCATCACTACGACACGGTGTACCGCATCCGCGGCGGCACCGGCGCGCCCCCGCACTGGCTGGTCCGTGCGGTCGGCGGGCACGAGGGGCGGACCCTGGCGGTCGCACTGCTCGCCGCCTTGCTCGGCGCCCCGCAGTTCACGATCGCGCTGACGGTCCTCGCGGTCGCCGTGGCACTCGTGGTGCTCGTGGAGTCCATCCGCTTCTGGGTGTCCTCCGGAGCACCCGCCGTACATGACGAAGGAGAACCCGCATGATCGGCCTCGTACTGGCAGCCGGTGCCGGACGGCGTCTGCGTCCCTACACCGACACGCTTCCGAAGGCCCTCGTGCCGGTAGGCCCCGAACAGGACGGGGCAGCCCTGTCGGTCCTCGACCTGACGCTGAAGAACTTCAGTGAGATCGGCCTCACCGAGGTCGCCGTCGTCGTCGGCTACCGCAAGGAAGCCGTGTACGCGCGCAAGGACGAGTTCGAGGCCACGTACGGCCTCAAGCTCACCCTGATCGACAACGACAAGGCCGAGGAGTGGAACAACGCCTACTCCCTGTGGTGCGCCCGTGACGTCCTCAAGCAGGGCGTGATCCTCGCCAACGGCGACACCGTCCACCCGGTCTCCGTCGAGAAGACGCTGCTCGCCGCCCGCGGCGACGGCCGGCGGATCATCCTCGCCCTCGACGCGGTGAAGCACCTCGCCGACGAGGAGATGAAGGTGATCACCGCCGACGGCAAGGGCGTGCAGAAGATCACCAAGCTGATGGACCCGGCCACCGCCACCGGCGAGTACATCGGCGTCACCCTCATCGAGCCCGACGCCGCCGAGGAGCTCGCCGACGCCCTGAAGGCCACCTTCGAGCGCGACCCCGACCTCTACTACGAGGACGGCTACCAGGAGCTCGTGAACCGCGGCTTCCGGATCGACGTGGCGCCGATCGGCGACGTGAAGTGGGTCGAGATCGACAACCACGACGACCTCGCCAAGGGCCGGGAGATCGCGTGCCAGTACTGACCCGGCTCATCCCGTCGCCGGTCGTCGTCGACATCCGCCCGGGCGCGCTGGACGACCTGGCCGGTCTCCTCGCCGACCAGCGGATCTCCAGCTCCGGCCGGCTCGCCTTCGCGATAAGCGGCGGCTCCGGCCAGGCGCTGTGCGAGCGGCTCGCCCCGGTGCTGCCGGGCGCCGACTGGTACGAGGTCGCCGACGGCACGATCGACTCCGCGGTCAAGCTCGCCGACGACATCAAGGGCAAGCGGTACGACGCGGTCGTCGGTCTCGGCGGCGGCAAGATCATCGACGTGACGAAGTACGCCGCGGCGCGCCTCGGCCTGCCCATGGTGGCCGTGGCCACGAACCTCGCACACGACGGGCTGTGCTCGCCGGTCGCGACGCTCGACAACGACAACGGTCGCGGTTCGTACGGCGTCCCCACGCCGATCGCCGTGGTCATCGACCTCGACGTCATCCGTGAGGCCCCGGTCCGGTTCGTCCGGGCCGGTATCGGCGACGCGATCTCCAACATCTCGGCCATCGCCGACTGGGAGCTGTCGCACCGCATCACCGGCGAGCCGGTCGACGGACTGGCCGCCGCCATGGCGCGTACCGCCGGCGAGTCCGTCCTGCGCCACCCCGGTGGCGTCGGCGACGACGGCTTCCTCACGGTGCTGGCCGAGGGGCTCGTCCTGACCGGTATCTCCATGTCGATCAGTGGCGACACCCGGCCCTCGTCCGGTGCCTGCCACGAGATCAGCCACGCCTTCGACCTGCTGTACCCCAAGCGCTGCGCGCTCCACGGTGAGCAGGTCGGAATGGGCGCCGCCTTCGCGATGCATCTGCGCGGCGCCCGCGAGGCGTCCGGGCTCTTCGCCGAAGTGCTCCGCAAGCACGGCCTGCCGGTGCTGCCCGAGGAGATCGGCTTCTCCGCGGACGAGTTCGTCAGCGCCGTGGAGTACGCGCCGCAGACCCGCCCCGGACGCTTCACCATCCTCGAGCACCTCGACCTGTCCACCGATCAGATCAGGGACGCGTACGCCGACTATGCCAAGACCATCCGTAGCTGAACTCCGCCCGGTCGTGCACCCGGCCGGTGTCAAGGACCGGCGCAGCGGCGAGCACTGGGGCGGCCGCCTGTACATGCGCGAGATCTCCCTGCGCATCACCCGCGTCCTGGTCGGCACCAAGGTCACGCCGAACCAGCTGACCTACCTGATGACCCTGGCCGGTGTACTGGCCCTGCCGGCCCTGCTGGTGCCGGGCATCTGGGGAGCCGTCCTCGGCGTGGTGATGGTCCAGCTCTACCTGCTGCTGGACTGCGTGGACGGCGAGGTCGCCCGCTGGAAGAAGCAGTACTCCCTCTCCGGCGTCTACCTGGACCGGGTCGGTGCCTACCTGTGCGACGCGGCGGTCCTGGTCGGCTTCGGCCTGCGCTCCGCCGACCTGTGGGGCAGTGGGCAGATCGACTGGCTGTGGGCGTTCCTCGGCACCCTCGCCGGGCTCGGCGCGATCCTGATCAAGGCCGAGACCGACCTGGTCGGCGTCGCCCGGCACCAGGCCGGGATGGAGCCGGTCAAGGACGCGGCGGCCGAGCCGCGCTCGTCCGGCATGGCGCTCGCCCGCCGGGCTGCTGCCGCGCTGAAGTTCCACCGGCTGGTCCTCGGCATCGAGGCCTCCCTGCTCATCCTGGTGCTGGCGATCCTCGACCAGGTCCAAGGCGACCTGTTCTTCTCCCGCCTCGGCGTCGCGGTGCTGGCCGGTATCGCCATGCTGCAGACCGTGCTGCACCTGGTGTCCGTCCTCGCGTCCAGCAGGCTGAGGTGAGCGGATGAGCACCATGAAGCTCGGCGCCGTCATCATCACCATGGGCAACCGGCCCGACGATCTGCGTGCCCTGATCGACTCGGTCGCCAAGCAGGAGGGCGACCCGGTGGACGTGGTCGTCGTCGGCAACGGCGCACCGGTCACCGGCCTCCCCGACGGAGTCCGCTCGGTCGATCTGCCGGACAATCTGGGCATCCCCGGCGGCCGCAACGTCGGCATCGAGGCCTTCGGCCCGTCCGGCACCGACGTCGACGTCCTGCTGTTCCTCGACGACGACGGCCTGCTGCCGAACACGGACACCGCCGAACTGGTCCGCCGGGCGTTCTCGGAGGACCCCGGCCTCGGCATCGTCAGCTTCCGCATCGCCGACCCGGAGACCGGGCTCACTCAGCGGCGCCACGTCCCGCGGCTGCGGGCCTCCGACCCGATGCGCTCCTCGCGTGTGACGACCTTCCTCGGCGGTGCCAACGCGGTCCGTACGAAGGTCCTCGCCCAGGTCGGCGGACTCCCGGACGAGTTCTTCTACGCGCACGAGGAGACCGATCTCGCCTGGCGTGCCCTGGACGCCGGCTGGATGATCGACTACCGCTCCGACATGGTGCTGTTCCACCCGACCATGCCGCCGTCGCGGCACGCGGTCTACCACCGCATGGTGGCCCGCAACCGGGTCTGGCTGGCGCGCCGCAACCTCCCCGCGCCTCTGGTGCCGGTCTACCTCGGGGTGTGGATTCTCCTCACTCTCCTGAGGCGGCCCACCGTCCCGGCGCTCAAAGCCTGGTTCTCCGGATTCAAGGAGGGCTGGACCACTCCGTGCGGGCCCCGCCGCCCCATGAAGTGGCGTACGGTATGGCGGCTGACCCGACTGGGCCGACCGCCTGTCGTCTGACAGGCCCAGGTCTGAGAGCATCGGGCGTACCCGGGTCTGGCCGCAACCTGAGCGCCCATCTGCCACGCATCTTGAACACGAAAGTTTCAACTTGTGAGTGACACAACCCATGACGGTGCGATCGCGACGAGCGCTCCGCCATCTCCCGACGCCGGACTGACACCGGCGGAGCTGGCCGGCAAGTACGGCCTGTCGGTGAGCGGTGCCCGACCGGGGCTCATCGAGTACGTCAGGCAGCTCTGGGGCCGCCGCCACTTCATCGTGGCCTTCGCCTCGGCGAAGCTGACCGCCCAGTACAGCCAGGCCAAGCTCGGCCAGCTCTGGCAGGTGGTGACACCGCTGCTGAACGCGGCCGTGTACTACTTGATCTTCGGGCTCATCCTGGGGACGAGGAAGGGCATCTCCAACGATGTCTTCATTCCGTTCCTGGTGACGGGCGTCTTCGTCTTCACCTTCACGCAGACCTCGGTGATGGCCGGTGTCCGCGCCATCTCGGGCAATCTCGGGCTGGTACGGGCACTGCACTTCCCCCGGGCGGCACTGCCGATCTCCTTCGCGCTTCAGCAGCTTCAGCAGCTGCTGTTCTCGATGACCGTGCTCTTCGTCATCGCGGCGGCCTTCGGCAGCTACCCGTCGCTCAGCTGGCTGTTGATCGTGCCCGCGCTGGCCATGCAGTTCGTCTTCAACATCGGCATCGCCCTGATCATGGCGCGGCTGGGCAGCAATACGCCCGACCTGGCCCAGCTGATGCCGTTCATCATGCGGACCTGGATGTACGCCTCGGGTGTCATGTACTCCATCCCTGTCATGCTGAAGGACAAGCCGGCCTGGATCGCGGACGTACTCGGCTACAACCCGGCGGCGATCTACATGGACCTGGTCCGTTTCGCGCTGATCGACGGCTACGGCTCGTCCAATCTGCCCTCGCACGTCTGGCTCGCCGGCCTCCTGTGGGCGGTTCTCTTCGGCGTCGCCGGCTTTGTGTACTTCTGGAAGGCGGAGGAGCGGTATGGACGTGGCTGAGGACATCGTGCAGGAGCGCATCCCCACCGTCATCGCCGACGAGGTGCACATCGTGTACCGGGTCCACGGCGGCAGCGGCGGCAAGGGCAGCGCGACCGCGGCCCTGAGCCGGATACTCCGCCGTGACAAGGGTGAGTCCCGCGGTGTCCGCAAGGTCCACGCCGTACGCGGCGTCTCCTTCACCGCGTACCGCGGTGAGGCGATCGGCCTGATCGGAACCAACGGCTCCGGCAAGTCGACCCTCTTGCGCGCCATCGCCGGCCTGCTGCCGACCGAGAGCGGCAAGGTGTACACCGACGGCCAGCCCTCCCTGCTCGGCGTGAACGCCGCGCTCATGGGCGATCTGACCGGAGAGCGGAACGTCATCCTCGGCGGCCTGGCCATGGGCATGTCCCGCGAGGAGGTCCGCGAGCGCTACCAGGAGATCGTCGACTTCTCCGGCATCAACGAGAAGGGTGACTTCATCACCCTGCCGATGCGTACGTACTCCTCCGGTATGGGCGCCCGGCTCCGCTTCTCCATCGCCGCGGCCAAGGACCACGACGTCCTCATGATCGACGAAGCGCTGGCCACCGGTGACCGCAAGTTCCAGATCCGCTCCGAGGAGCGCATCCGCGAGCTCCGGCAGCACGCGGGCACGGTCTTCCTGGTCAGCCACAGCCTGGGCTCGATCAGGGACACCTGTGACCGGGTCCTGTGGCTGGAGAAGGGCGAGCTGCTGATGGACGGCCCGACGGCCGAGGTCCTCAAGGCGTACGAGAAGGAGACCGGGAAGTAGTTCCCGGTCCCGCGTCCCGCAGCATCCCGCTGTATCCCGCGGCGTCCCGCAGCATCCTGCGGCCTTCCGCAGCAGAACACAGCCCCCGCCGGATCACTCCGGCGGGGGCCGTGGCTCTTTCTCCAGGTGCGCGGCGCTCAGACACCTGCGGGAGTACGCGGCTGCTCCGCGGGAGCCTCCCGCAGTCCCACCCGTGCATGGACCCTGCGCAGCGCCTTCGGCGCGTACCAGGCCCGGCGCCCCAGCAGCCGCATCGCGGCCGGTACGAGCACCCCGCGCACCGCCACCGCGTCGATGACGATGGCCAGCCCGCTGCCGATGCCGAACATCTGCAGGAAGGTGATCTCGCTGGTGCCGAACGCGAAGAAGCTCACCGCGAGCAGCCCGGCGGCCATGCTCACGATCCGCCCGGTGCGGGACAGCCCCGCCGTCACCGTCGTCGTACGGTCCGCGCCCTCGTCGTGCAGCTCCTTCATCCGGCTGGTGACGAAGACCTCGTAGTCCATCGAGAGACCGAACGCGACGCAGAAGAGCAGCACGGTCATGGACGTGTCGAGCGGCTGCGGCGTGAAGCCGAGCAGCGAGGCCAGATGGCCGTCCTGGAAGACCCACACCATCGCGCCGACCGCGGCCGACAGGCTGATCGCGTTGAGCACCAGTGCGCGCAGCGGCTGCACGACACTGCCCGTGAACAGGAAGAGCAGCAGGAACGTCGACACCACGATCATGCCGACGGCGAGCGGCAGCCGGTCGGAGATGGCCGACTTCGAGTCGACCAGCCTGGCGTCGTCGCCGCCCACCAGGGCCTGGGAGCCGTCCGGCGCGGGCACGGCACGGATGTCGTGGACGAGGTCCTGCGCCGCGTCCGACTTGGGCGCGAGGGAGGTGACGACGACCAGCCGCTGGGCGTCGGGGCGTCCGAGTGCCGCACTCTGCGGGGCCGCCCGGCCGGCCGCGCCGTCCTTGTACGTACCGCTGCTCGCGTCCACCCGTACGACGCCGTCGAGCCGGGACAGCTCGCCCGCGTACGCGCCGAGCGGTCCGGGGGCGACAGGGCCCGCGGTCACGACCTGTACGGAGCCGGTGTCGTCGCCCGCGAAGTCCCGCTGGACGGCGGTGGCGACCTGACGGCTCGCCGCGTCCTCGGGAAGCACCCGCTCGTCCGGCGTGCCGAAGGTGACACCGAGCAGTGGGCTCGCCGCCAGCAGCAGGACCGCGAGTACGGGCAGCGCGGTGAGCGCCGGCCGGCGCATCACGGTGCCCGCGATACGCCCCCACAGGGGCGCGTCGGGCTTCTGCGCCGACGTCGCCCAGGGCAGCCGGCCCTTGTTGACCCGGTGCCCCAGCAGGACCAGCAGCGGCGGCACGACGAACAGGGCGGCGAGCACCGCGACCACGACGACGCCGATGCCCGCGTAGGCGAAGGAGCGCAGGAAGAACGGCGGGAAGACGAGCAGCGCGGCGAGCGCCGCGGCCACGGTGGCGGCCGAGAACACGATGGTCCGGCCCGCCGTGCGGACCGTGGTGACCACCGCGTCCGGAACCTCGTCACCCGCCGCCAGCTGCTCACGGAAGCGGCTCACCAGCAGCAGTGCGTAGTCGATGCCGAGGCCGAGACCGAGCGCGGTGGTGAGGTTGACGGAGAAGACCGACACATCGGTCAGCGATCCCAGCACGAAGAGCTCGGCGAAGGTTCCGGCGATCGCGATCAGCCCGATGACCAGGGGCAGCAGCGCCGCGATCAGGCTGCCGAAGGCGAGCACGAGCAGGGCCAGGGTCACGGGGACGGCGATCGCCTCGGCGACAGCGAGGTCCTTGGCCACCTGTGAGGTGACGTCGGTGCCGATGGCCGCCGTCCCACCGGCCCGTACCGAGACCCCGTCCCGGTCGCCCGCGTAGCCGGCGACCAGTTTCTCCGCCCGGTCCGCGCGCTCGTCGTCCGAACCGGTGACATGGGCGGCGACGAGGGCCTGGCCGCCGTCCTCGGAGGCGAGCCGTGGGTTCTTGTCGTCCCAGTACGAGACCACATTGGTCACGGTGCGGTCGCTCCTGAGCCCTTGCGCGATGGCGCGCCCGCGCTCCTCGACGGCGGGGGAGGAGAGGCCGCCCGCCACCGAGCCGTCGGAGGAGATCAGGAAGACGAGGTCGGTCTCGCCGCCGAACTTCTCGTCGATGAGGGCCTGGGCCCGGGTGGACGGTGCGTCCGGGTCGTCGAAGCCGCCGCCGAGCAGCTTTCCGAAGGCTCCTGTCCCGAGCACGGTCATGACGGCCACCGCGGCGGCGGCCAGTACGAGTACGAGGCGCGCACGGCGCAGTGCCAGCGCGGCGAACCTGGTGAGCATCCGGTCCCCTGTGTCCCCAGCGAATGTTTACGGTGTTAACTCGACTCTGACAGGGGATGTTAATGCTGTCAACATCGGGCAGGATGAAGGCATGGCGACAACATCGGGCACGGCGGGCGGCAAGGCCGGCTATCACCACGGCGACCTGCGCAACGCGCTGATCGCTGCCGCCGTCGACCTCGCGACCGAGGGCGGTCCGGAGAGGGTGGTCCTCCGGGAGGCGGCCCGGCGTGTCGGCGTCTCACCCACCGCCGCGTACCGCCACTTCGACGGCCAGGGCGAGTTGCTCTACGCCGTGAAGGTCCACGGCCAGCAGGCGCTCGCCGAGTTCATGGAGCGCGCCGCCGCGCAGGCGCCCCGCTCCGGTGATCCCGGCGAGGCGGCCGAGCTGAGGGTCGCCGCCCTGGGTCGCGGCTACATCGCCTTCGCCCTCGCGCAGCCCGGTCTGTACCGATCGGCCTTCTGCAACCCCGGACTCTCCGGCGGCGCCGCGGGCTGGGACGTACTGGCCCCGGTCGGCGAGGGGCCCGAGTATCGTGCGTTCGTCCTGCTCACCGCCGCGCTGGACGCCCTGGTCGCCACCGGCCGGATGCCGGAGCGCAACCGCCCTGGTGCCGAGGCCGCCGCATGGGCGTCGGTGCACGGCCTGTCCCTGCTGCTTCTCGACGGCCCGCTGCGCGGGCTGCCGCCGGAGCAGCGGGACGCCGTGATCGAGCGGACCGTGGCGAACGTCGTCGCCGGCCTCAGGGGAGCCTGACCTGACCGTGCGGCCGCCCGGCGGCGTGCGGTGACGGGATCCGGGGTCCCGGGTCAGGCGGCCGTCCGTCCGTCGTCGAGCATCCGTCAACTCCTGTGCCGTCTGGGGAGGTTGATCCCGTATCGCATTGTTCTTGTAATGCGCGCAGCACCCCGGGAGGGTCCAGGGCGTTGTACAACGTAAGCTGTACCGGTGCTGATTCATGGCAAGTGGGGCGATACCCCCTAGAAGAATCCCGCTCGCCGGGTGGTCATGCCCTCGGACGGACCGGCGGCGTGTCCGAAATAGGATGTATTGGGTCGGCAGTGTAGAACGGGAGATGTGACGGCAATGACGGAAAATCTCCAGCTCCGCGTGGGTAGTGCCGTCCCCGCACCGGGCAGCCCGCGGTGACGGGTACCCGGCAGGTGCGCCCCGACGCCTCCACGCGCACCACGCTCGACAAGGCCGCCGACGAGAACTTTCCGGTGGCCCCCTTCTTCCTGCCGCGCGCCTGGCGCGACGACCTCATGGCCGTCTACGGATTCGCCCGCCTCGTCGACGACATCGGCGACGGTGACCTGGCCCCCGGCGGCGCCGACGCCGGCCACTTGGGCCTGGACCCCGCACAGGCCGACGACCGCCTCCTGATGCTCGACGCCTTCGAGGCCGACCTTCGGCGTGTCTTCTCCGACGGGACCCCGCGCCACCCGCTGCTGAACGCCCTGGTGCCCACCGTGCGCCGTTGCTCCCTCACCCCTGAGCCGTTCCTGGGGCTCATCGAGGCCAACCGCCAGGACCAGCACGTACGCCGCTACGAGACCTACGAGGATCTCGTCGCCTACTGCGAGCTCTCCGCCAACCCCGTCGGGCGGCTCGTCCTCGCGATCACCGGCACCGCGAACCCCGAGCGGATCCGCCGCTCCGACGCCGTCTGCACCGGGCTCCAGATCGTCGAGCACCTCCAGGACGTCGCGGAGGACCTGGAGCGCGACCGCATCTATCTCCCGGCCGAGGACATGAAGCGGTTCCATGTCACCGAGGAGGACCTCGCCGCGCCGACGGGGAGCGAACCGGTGCGCTCCCTCGTCGCGTACGAGTGCGAACGCGCGGGGGCTCTGCTGGATGAAGGCCTCCCTCTCGTGGGTAGCGTCCACGGCAGGCTGAGGATGCTGCTCGCCGGATTCGTGGGCGGGGGACGCGCCGCGCTCGCCGCGGTCGTGGCCGCCGGACACGACGTACTCACCGGACCGCCCAAGCCCACCAAGCCCCAACTGGTGCGTGAAGTAGGAGCTGTCTTGCGAAAAGCGCCGAGAGAGGGGTGAGCCGGAGCATGGAGGGACACACACAGATGTCCGCGCCCGTGCAGGCCGCGTACAGCTACTGCGAGGCCGTCACGGGACAACAGGCGCGCAACTTCGCGTACGGCATCCGGCTGCTGCCCGCGGAAAAGCGGCAGGCCATGTCGGCGCTCTACGCGTTCTCCCGGCGGGTCGACGACATCGGCGACGGCACCCTCACCGAGAGCGCCAAGCGGGACCGGCTCGAAGCGACCCGTGAGCTGCTCGGCAGGATCCGCGACGAGGCGGTGGACGAGGACGACACCGACCCGGTCGCGGTGGCGCTCACGGACGCGGCGCGCCGCTTCCCGATCCCGCTCGACGGACTCGACGAGCTCATCGACGGCGTCCAGATGGACGTACGTGGCGAGACGTACGAGACCTGGGACGACCTCAAGGCCTACTGCCGGTGTGTCGCGGGTGCCATCGGCCGGCTCTCCCTCGGCGTGTTCGGCACCCTGCCGGGCGCGCGCAGCGCTGAGCGCGCCTCCGAGTACGCCGACACGCTCGGCCTTGCCCTCCAGCTCACCAACATCCTCCGGGACGTCCGCGAGGACGCGAGCAACGGCCGTACGTACCTGCCCGCCGACGACCTCGCCAAGTTCGGCTGTTCGGTGGGCTTCCACCGCGCCGCGCCGCCGTCCGGCGCCGACTTCACCGGCCTCGTCCACTTCGAAGTGCGCCGCGCCCGGGGGCTGTTCGCGGAGGGCTACCGGCTGCTGCCCATGCTGGACCGGCGCAGCGGCGCCTGTGTCGCCGCGATGGCCGGCATCTACCGGCGTCTGCTCGACCGGATCGAGCGCGACCCCGAGGCCGTGCTGCGCGGCCGTGTCTCGCTGCCCGGCCGGGAGAAGGCGTACGTCGCGGTCCGGGGCCTGTCGGGACTCGATGCCCGCCACATCTCCCGGCAGTCCGTCAGGAGGCGTGCCTGATGGGTCACTTCGCCAAGCAGCACACCGAGCCGCGCAACAGGCCGCACGGCGCGCCTTACGACAAGCGGGACAACCCGCGCGCAACCCTCCGCCACGGCGTCGCGTCCCTGACAGCATCGGCCTCCGAAAGCGACTGCACCACACCGGCGGGGGAGGGCTCGTGACGAACGACGACAGGGATTCGCGGCACGCGGTCGTCGTCGGAGGCGGACTCGCCGGCGTCACCGCGGCGCTCCAGCTCGCCGACGCCGGACTGCAGGTCACCCTCGTCGAGAACCGCCCGCGTCTGGGCGGCCTCGCCTTCTCCTTCCGGCGCGGCGACCTGACCGTCGACAACGGCCAGCACGTGTATCTGCGCTGCTGCACCGCCTACCGCTGGTTCCTCGACCGTGTCGACGGCGCCCACCTGGCACCGCTGCAGCCCCGCCTCGACGTACCCGTGCTCGACGCCGCGCACCCCCAGGGGCCGCGGCTCGGCCGGCTGCGCCGCACCGCCCTGCCCGTACCGCTGCATCTCGCGGCGAGTCTGGCCACGTACCCGCATCTCTCCCTCGCCGAGCGGGCCGGCGTGGGGCGCGCAGCCCTCGCCCTCAAGGGACTCGACCCCGCAGACCCCGCTCTCGACGGCATCGACTTCGCCACCTGGCTCGGCCGCCACGGCCAGTCGCGGCGCGCCGTCGAGGCCCTCTGGGACCTCGTCGGCGTGGCCACTCTCAACGCCACCGCGCCGAACGCGTCGATGGGCCTGGCCGCGATGGTCTTCAAGACCGGCCTGCTCTCCGAGTCCGGCGCCGCCGACATCGGCCGGGCCCATGTCCCGCTCGGCGACCTCCACGACACCCTGGCCCGCAAGGCCCTCGACTCCGCCGGAGTCCGCACCGAACTGCGCACCCGCGTCAGCGCCGTCACCCGCACCGGCGACGGCCGCTGGAACGTCACGGCGGGTGCCGAGCGACTCGACGCGGACGCCGTCGTCCTCGCCGTGCCGCAGCGCGAGACCCACGCCCTGCTGCCCGACGGCGCCATCGACGAGCCCGACCGGCTGCTCGACATCGGCACCGCGCCGATCCTCAACGTCCATGTGATCTACGACCGCACGGTGCTGCGCCGCCCGTTCTTCGCCGCGCTCGGCACTCCCGTCCAGTGGGTCTTCGACCGCACCCAAGCCTCAGGACTCTTGAGGGGCGGGCCCGAAGGGCCCTCGGGCAAGGGCGGTGGTGGGCGACGGGTGGGACAGTATCTGGCCCTGTCCCAGTCGGCCGCGGACGACGAGATCGACACCCCCGTCGCCGAGCTGCGCGAGCGCTACCTCCCGGAGCTGGAGCGGCTGTTGCCCGCGGCCCGTGGCGCGGAGGTACGGGATTTCTTCGTCACCCGGGAGCGCACCGCCACGTTCGCCCCCACCCCCGGCGTCGGCAGGCTCCGGCCGGCCGCGCGCACCCGTGCACCCGGCCTGTACCTGGCCGGATCGTGGACCGCCACCGGCTGGCCCGCGACCATGGAGGGCGCCGTGCGCAGCGGTTTCAGCGCCGCAGGCGCCGCGCTCACCGCCCTCGGCCGCCCCCATGAACATCCGCTCAAGGAGGCGGCATGAGAGTCAAGCCTGGAACCAGAGGAGAGAAAGTGCCGACTGCGCCCTCGGCGAACCCGGCTGTCGACACCGCGGACGTGACCGCGCTGCTCGAGCGCGGGCGGACCATGTCCACCCCGGTGCTGCGCGCTGCCGTGGACCGGCTCGCGCCGCCCATGGACACTGTCGCCGCCTACCACTTCGGCTGGATCGACGCTCAAGGCCGCCCCGCCGACGGCGACGGCGGCAAGGCCGTACGCCCCGCGCTGGCCCTGATCTCCGCGGAGGCGGCCGGTGCCGCGCCCGAGGTCGGCATCCCCGGCGCCGTCGCGGTGGAGCTGGTGCACAACTTCTCGCTGCTCCACGACGACCTGATGGACGGCGACGAGCAGCGCCGGCACCGCGACACCGTCTGGAAGGTGCACGGCCCCGCCCAGGCGATCCTCGTCGGCGACGCGCTGTTCGCGCTGGCCAACGAGATCCTGCTGGAGCTCGGCACGGTGGAGGCGGGCCGGGCGACCCGCCGGCTCACCACCGCGACCCGCAAGCTCATCGACGGCCAGGCGCAGGACATCTCCTACGAGCACCGCGAGCGGGTCACCGTCGACGAGTGCCTGGAGATGGAGGGCAACAAGACGGGTGCGCTGCTCGCCTGCGCCGTATCCATCGGCGCGGTGCTCGGCGGCGCCGACGACCGCACCGCCGACGCCCTGGAGGCGTACGGCTACCACCTCGGGCTCGCCTTCCAGGCCGTCGACGATCTGCTGGGCATCTGGGGCGACCCGGAGGCCACCGGCAAGCAGACCTGGAGCGATCTGCGCCAGCGCAAGAAGTCCCTGCCGGTCGTCGCCGCGCTCGCCGCGGGCGGACCGGCCTCCGAGCGCCTCGGCGAACTGCTCGCCGCCGATGCCAAGAGCAGTGAGTTCGACAGCTTCTCCGAGGCGGAGTTCGCCACCCGGGCGGCCCTGATCGAGGAGGCGGGCGGCCGCGAGTGGACCTCCCAGGAGGCTCGCAGGCAGCACGGAACGGCGATCGCGGCGCTGGACCGCGTCGAGATCCCCGACCGTGTGCGGGCGCAGCTGGTGGCGCTTGCCGACTTCGTCGTCGTACGCAAGAGATGATCACAGTCCTACGGGCAGATGATCACGGTTCGTACGGAACAGTTGATCACTTGACGGAGATGATCACGATCAACCGCATATGAGCTCGCGGTCGCCGGCCGGGGGCACACCCGGCCCCCGCCCGCCGCCCTACCGCAATCCCCAACACCCACAGGACCCAGGGGGACGCCAGGCAACCCCGACCCCCGGGAGCGCACGGGGGTGGGGACCC